>JAGPCK010000094.1 GCA_018058135.1 Bacteroidia bacterium
CCATACCTTTTCCCATTTCTTGCGCCAGGTAAATGGACGGTTGCAATAAGCACAAATTTTCTGTGGCAGATGTTCTTTTTTTACGCCTCTCATAAAAGAATTATGCTTTTAACACGCAATGAACGAAATTTGTTTAGCATGAATGCAAACATATCAGCGGTATTGGATTTAGGAACCAACACATTTCACCTGTTGGTGGTAGAGCGCAGCAGTGAAGGAGTAAAGCCGTTATCACGCTTGCAAATACCTGTTAAACTGGGCGAGGGTGGTATTAATAAAGGATTCATTGAGAAAGCAGCTTACCAAAGGGGACAGAGTGCATTGCTAATTTTTGCTCATGAACTCAAAAAATATGCTGTCAATAGTGTTAATGCATTTGCTACATCAGCCATACGTGATGCATCGAACGGAGCGGAGTTTATAGAGGAAGTAAAGACTAAAACAGGGATTGAGATAGGCACAATAACGGGGGAGGAAGAAGCCGTTTTTATTTGTGAAGGTGTAAGGCACTCGCTGCCTTTTACGGATGAACCTTATCTTATTATGGACATTGGCGGTGGCAGTGTAGAATTTATCATTGCGAATAAACACACACTTTTTTGGAAACACAGTTACCGTTTAGGTGCAGCCCGACTGATAGAAAAGTACCATAGGCAAGACCCGATGGGGTCTGAAGAGAAGTCAGAACTTTATGTCTATGTAATAGCTGAGTTGAGTGTGTTATGGGAAAAACTGGAAGAACATAAAGTAACAACATTAATAGGTTCTGCAGGTTCGTTTGAATCAGTTGTGGATTTAATAGCAGAGCTCACCAACAAAGAGTGTAAAGTTTTCTCAGAACACAGTAAGGAAGTGGAATTGACGGATTATTTTAAGATTCATCAAATACTTTTGACATCGACCACAGCACAACGTAAACAAATGAAAGGATTGGCTGATTTCAGAGTAGAAATGATGGTTGCTGCCAGTTGCCTTATCGATATTGTTTTGATACAATCATCCATTAATCGGATGATTGCTTCTTCTTACTCACTTAAAGAAGGCATTGTGTACTCAATGTTGTAGTGTTGATCAGAATTTCTTCAATTCTTCATTTACTCTGCTTACAGGCAATCCCATTACATTGTAAAAACAACCGTTTATTTTTTCTACAGCGGTGTAGCCAAACCAATCCTGTATGCCGTAACTACCCGCCTTATCAAAAGGGTGGTAATGGTTGATGTAATGCAGAATGTCTTCATCAGTTAAGTTTTTGCAGGTTACTTCTGTACGCTCATAGAATGAATGCGTTTTATTTTTACTGCGCAGGCAAACTCCGGTATACACTTCATGGGTTGTGCCGCAAATGGTGCGTAACATGCGAAAGGCATCTTCTGCATCTTCAGGCTTGTTGAGCACATGGTCATTTACCCATACAATCGTATCGGCTGTCAGCAGTATTTCATTATTCAGTTCACCCGGAAAATGCAGGGCTTTTTTCTTAGCTAAATAAACTGCAATCTCCTGTGCTTTTAAATCTTCAGGAAAACTTTCATCCACTTCGTAAGTATGAATATCATAATCCAGTTCAAGACCCTTGATAAGCTCTTGTCTGCGGGGTGATTTGGAAGCGAGGATAATTCTGGGTTTGTTCATCACAGTTCAATTTGAAATTTTTTGCTGAGTTCATTCAGATCCTTCACCACATTTTCGTTGAGTGGAATGCCGGTACGTTCTCGTTCCTCAGCAATAATAAACTCAGGTTCTCCCGGAATCAGCACACGTTCGGCACCTGCAATAGTAGATGCTTTTTTAAAGCGTTGAATCCAATTATCCATGTGTTGTTTAAATTCTGAAGCAGGGCGAAAAGCATCAATGCGCATGGCACCTACAAAGTGTCCGAGGCCTTTGCCGGGCTGGTTGGGCAGTGGGTCAAGAAAAGCAACAAACGGAGGAACCCAGGGGCCGTAGTTGGCACCACCGGTTACCGCACAAAGTATATCAACTAATGCACCCAAACCATAACCTTTGTGCCCTGCGGCATCATGCGAGCTACCCAAGGGTAAAAGTGCACCGCCACTTTTCAGGGCATTGGCATCAGTACTATCATTTCCTTCTTTGTCTTGCACCCATCCCAACGGAATAGATTTTCCTTCACGTTGGGCTATTTCAAGTTTACCGTTGGCTGCTGATGAAGTAGCCATGTCCAATACAAAAGGTAGTTCGTTTAAGGCAGGTATAGCCACACTGATGGGGTTAGTGCCCAGCAACCTTTCTTTACTGAAGGTTGGTGCAACAAGCGGGCTGGCATTGGTCATGGCAAAGCCAATCATATCATGTTCCAAAGCCATCATGCTGTGAAACCCGGCAATGCCAAAATGGTTGGAGTTCATTACACTCACCCAACCACTGCCGCATTGTTTTGCTTTTTCTATAGCAATCTTCATTGCAAATGGTGCAGAAATTAATCCTAAGGCAGCATCTGCATCAACGGTTGCCGTTGATGGCGTTTCATGAATTACTTTGATATCGGGTTGTGCGTTTACCCGTTGTTTTTCCCACAAGCGCACATAACCTGAAAGTCGGGCTACACCGTGCGAGTCAATGCCGCGTAAGTCAGCAGCCAGTAATACGTCCGCAGCAAGTTGAGCATGAGCTTCGCTGTGGCCCATGTGCAGAATGACATTTTTAGTAAATGCGTGAAGTTTTTTTAGCCCCTGTAAAGTATTCAACATGATGGCACAAAGTAACAATCTTTTTGATAAGCAACCTTGTGATAGAATATTTTTACTTTTGTAGATAAAGAAGCTTTAAACATATGAAAAAAATACTTTTTACACTCATTTGCATATACTGTTGCGCAGAAGTAATGGCACAAGTTCAAAAAACATATTTCTTAGCTGCCAGTAAAACACGTTTCAGGGCTTCATCCATAGTGCTGAATAAACATGGAAAATTATTCATCGGCTACAATGCCATTAATACTTCCTCCGTATTTATTGGGTTACAGGTATTAGATACAGTAACCGGCTCCAATCAAACGTATGATACATCAAATACTGCTATGCCTATTGGTGCAGTAAATACACTGGAAGTACAAGACGACATACTTTGGATGGGAACAATGAATGGACTGATTCGCTGGAATACTATCACTGATACATGGGGAAGATTTGACAGAAATAATTCGCCATTGAAATCAGACAGTATTTTTTCAATTAGGTTGTCACCCGACACTACATTGCTGATAGGAACGGCCAAAGGTTTTTTTACGTATAAAGCGGGTAATTGGGCTGAATTCAATACACAGAACTCTTTGCTTGTATCAGATTGGATTAATGCCGTGGCTTGTGAAACCAACGGAAGAATATGGCTGGGCTCACCGGGTGGTCTGTTTTCTAAACAGAATAATAATTGGACAGTTTATAACCGATCCAATTCCGCTATGAAGTTTGATTCCATTCAGAATATATTTATAGGTAAAAACAATAAAGTATGGGTGCATACCAGGGTATATAACCCTCAAAAAGACAGTATAAAATACGAGTCATACAGCCAGATTTGGTACTTACATCAAGGTGATTTTAAAAACTACTTCAGAGAACGTGGCGAGGAGTTGAAGCAAGTCCTTAGCCCGGGTGAGTCCGGATTTTATGCATTGAATTTTACATTGGACGAAAAGGGGGAGCTCTACGGATTAAATTATTATAATATGGGATACCCTCCTCAGAATACATTCATCTATAAACTCACGGATGACAGCCCCCTTATTCAGGCTATTGCAAATTCGGCTTTTCAAAATCTGAATGACAGAAACGCGGTTTGTTATGATCCGTCAGGAAAGTTGTGGATACCAGGGAGAACAAAAGTTACGTGCATCAATCCAGAATTATATTCATCGTCAATAGGATTTAAGCCAACTGTTCTTAACTCGGTCTTCCTCGACATTAATCAGGTAAAAGCCCGCTATTCAGCAGCGGCTGATTTCTATCACTCTTATTATAATGGGAGGAAAGGATATGAGGTGCCTAAAGGCACTGGCAATCATGCCATGTTTGCATCTGGAGTATGGATAGGAGGGGTGAGCAATCAGCAGCTTCATATTGCTGCTCAAACATACAGACAAAGCGGGAATGACTTTTGGCCGGGACCTTTGGATACGATAACCGCAACCTGCGATTCGTTAACTTCAAAGCAGTGGGACAAAGTATGGAAAGTAAATAAGTCAGATATCGATTCATTTAATATAGCTTTTGCTGCAGGAAGAGTCACTAACGGGACATACACTATACCAACTGACATACTTATGTGGCCTGCTCATGGTTCAGGAAAACAATCCAGATACCTTGCACCGTTTGTAGATGTGAATCAGGACGGACAGTATTCGCCAATGAATGGGGATTATCCACTTATAAAAGGAGACCAGATGTTGTTTTGGATTGTAAATGATAATACTTACATCCATTCCGAAACAAACGGTAAGCCATTGGGAGCAGAGTTACATATTTCAGCATATGCATATCATTGTCCCCAGCCAACAGTCAAGGGAGATTTTTTAAATTACACCACTTTTTGTCATATTAAAACAATCAACCGCAGCAACAGAGATTATTCTGATTTTTATTTAAGTATATGGAACGATAGTGATTTAGGTGATTATACTGACGACTATTTAGGTTCTAATCCCAAACAACATTACACTTTTTTTTATAATAAAGATGATTGGGATAGCTGGTACAATGCCTATCCTCCTATTATTTCTAATGTCTTTCTCAACAAACCACTCACGCATGCCATGAGTTATGTAAATGATTTTTCTCAGGGGCAAGGTAGTCCTACTAATCCGCAACATTATTACAATTACATGAGATCCATCTGGAAAGATAGCACGAGGCTTACCTATGGTGTAGATGGTAAAACAACAGGTGTTCTTACGAATTGGATTTTCCCGGGCAATGATGATCCCTCAGGGCTGTGGAATTGGACCATGATGGATACAACTTTGAACTTGAAACTTTTTGATGCCCGCATAATTGCCTCTACCAGCTCAGCTACATTACCAGCAGGAGGCACTACCGAGTTGGAATATGCTCTGGTGTATACTTCTATGCCGGGGCCCAGAAGTCACCAGGATTTGCTGAATCAGAACGAAACAAATTGTAAAAATGTACGGTTGTGGTATACGCAGAATAGGCTTTCAGCCTGCGGTGTTTCACTCGCCAATGAAGAAGTTTCTGAACAGGAATTTGAAATCAATATTTATCCCAACCCGTCAAACGGGAAACTGAGACTGGAAGCAACAGAATTACTAAGCGGAGCAGAAGTAAACATTTTCAATAGTGCCGGTAAGGTTGTTCTATCCTCTCAACTGAATAAAAACGGTTTTGCGGAGTTAAATCTCTATTTTGTTCCCTCAGGTGTTTATTGGATTAAGGTACTTGATGGAAGAAAATGTGTAGTGCAAAAGTGGGTAAAGTATTAACGTATCCCCTTTGCCAGCAACTCGGCCA
>JAGPCK010000050.1 GCA_018058135.1 Bacteroidia bacterium
GGAGCAAATTCTTGTTGGTAGCGGTAATATTCTTCCAAAGTTTTGCTGCGGTATTGAATGGCGTAAGTAATGCCGTTGTTCTCTTCCTGCAACAGGCGCAGTATGCGGTATTCTTCAAACAGGCGGGTTTGCATTACCTCAGGTATGTGCACTTCTTTCATCCAGTGCATCCACTCCTCGTGAATACTTTCATCTGCCAGGCTCACCGTAACATTGTATACAATCATTTTATTCGCGCGATTTAAACGGATAATGCCTTTTTCTGGCCTTATTCCCTTTTGCTCCGTGTGTTTTCCCGCTGCCGCAGGCACTGGCCAGTATCAAAAAACAACACAGTAATAACAGGATGGTTCTACTTGAAAACCTTTTCATCATAACCTTGTACCTAAACTAAACCGAAACAAATAAACAGAATATTTTTATCTCTGTTTATATTGTCGCAAAATAAACTTTGCACTTTTAATCAGAATAAATGTTTCCCACCATCACGCAGTGGTTAAGTCAAAAAAAGTGGACTATGTTCCCTTTTCAGCAGCGGTGTATGGAGTTGTATGCGTTGGGTCATAACGTGTTGCTGCACTCCTCTACCGGCTCAGGAAAAACCTATGCTGTGTGGTTACCCATACTCAACAGTTTAATGAAAGGTAAAAGTACAGGTAACACCCGCGTTATCTGGCTCACTCCGTTACGGGCTTTAACCAGTGATACTGAAACCTCGCTTAAAGCACCGGTTACTGAAATGGGTTTACACCTCAGCATAGCTTCGCGCACAGGCGATACTTCAGCCACAGAAAAAAAGAAACTCAAAGACCATAGGCCCGATGTGTTGATTACCACACCGGAAAGTCTTTCGCTGCTTTTGGCCGACCCGCATTGCGAAGAACACTTTAAACACCTGGAGTGTGTGGTGGTGGATGAGTGGCACGAGTTGCTTTCAGGCAAGCGCGGGGTACAGGCCGAATTGTGTTTGGCGCGGTTGAGAAAAGTTTCACCCCGCCTGCTTACCTGGGGGCTCAGCGCTACCATTGGCAATGTAGATGAAGCTCTACTGGCACTTACGGGAGTCAATTCCTCTCGTACTTCCACCATTGTGGTGGGCGAAACAGAAAAAAAGGTAATGCTTGATACGTTGATTCCGGAAGAGATGGAGCGTTACCCCTGGGCCGGTCACTTAGGTATTCGTTTGGTAGAGCAGGTTGCAGCAGAAATTGACCAAAGCAACACCTCGCTGGTATTCACCAATACCCGTGCACAAAGCGAAATATGGTACCAGTCATTACTGGAAGCGCGGCCACAATGGGCGGGTGTAATGGCACTTCACCACGGCTCACTTGATAAAGAACTGCGCGGTTTTGTGGAGCAGGGTTTAAAAGCGGGTCAATTAAAAGTGGTGGTGGCCACCTCAGGTTTAGATTTGGGTGTTGATTTTTCTCCCGTAGAAAGGGTGTTGCAAATAGGCAGTCCCAAAGGAGTGGCGCGTATTTTACAACGGGCCGGGCGCAGCGGGCATAGTCCGGGGCAAACCAGCCGCATTACTTTTGTACCCACCCACGCCTTTGAGTTGGTAGAGTTTGCAGGAGTGAAAGCCGCCATTGCCGCTAACCACATGGAGTCGCGCATGCCGTTAGATGCTCCGTTGGATGTGCTCAGTCAGCACCTTATTACAGTAGGCATCGGGGGCGGTTTTGCGCCACAAGAGATGTATGAAGAAGTGCGTTCAGCCTATTCCTATCGCCACCTTACCCCTGCACAGTGGGAATGGGCGCTAAAGTTTACCGTTACCGGAGGCGATGCCCTGGCCGCCTATCCTGAATATGCCCGCCTGCATTTGCACGAAGGAAAATATTACATCACGCACAAAAGACTGGCCCGTCAGCACCTCATGAACATAGGCACCATTACCAGTGAAATAGCCATAAAAATAAAACTGGCCAACGGCCGAACACTGGGCAGCGTGGAGGAATATTTTGTGTCGCGCTTAAAACCCGGTGATGGTTTTGTGTTCTCCGGCAGGGTGTTGGAGTTTGTGCGCATGAAAAACAACGAGGCTGAAGTAAAATATTCTGCCAACCCCAAAGCTATTGTACCCTCGTGGGAAGGTGGCAGAATGCCTTTGTCAACCCAACTGTCGCAAGCGGTACGAAATGAGCTGGAGAAGGCCTTAAACGGACAATACGAAGGAGAAGAGATGCTGGCCCTGCAACCCATTCTGGATATACAATTGCAAAAATCTACACTACCGGCAAAAGATGAATTGCTGATAGAGGTTTATGAATCAAAAGAAGGGTACCACTGTTTGTTTTATCCCTTTGAAGGAAGGCTCGTACATGAGGGGCTGATGTCTTTGTTTGCCTGGCGCATTTGCCAACTTACCCCGTTGAGTTTTTCCATGGCCTGTAATGATTATGGTTTTGAGTTGCTGTGCAATGAACCCATTCCGTTGATGGAGGCGTTAGAAGAGGGGCTATTGGAGAGCGAAAATTTGGACGAACACATTCTGGAAAGCATGAATGCCTCTGAAATGGCACGCAGGCAATTTCGCGACATAGCCCGTGTAGCAGGATTGATATTTTCTGGCTTTCCCGGGCAAAAACAGAACTCCAGAAACATTATGGCCAACAGCGGTTTGCTGTATGATGTGTTTGTAAAGTTCGATCCTCAAAACCTGTTGCTGCAACAAGCCCAGCGTGAGGTACTGGAAAGGCAACTGGAACTTTCGCGCATTAAAACCACCCTCAGGCGAATGTCGGCCTCCAAATTATTAATTAAGGAGTTGGAAAGCCCCGGCCCGCTGGGTTTCCCGTTGATGGTGGATAGGTTAAGGGACAAGCTCACCTCTGAACAATTGCGCGATCGTATAAGCAAAATGCAAGCGGTGCTGTAAGTACGGCAAAAAAGAATATTTTTGTCGCTGCTCAAAAATCGCCCGTTGATTCACATAGCCAGAAAATACATTCAAAACCGCAGACTCAAAAAACTCATTAAGTTCGGAGTAGTAGGTGCCACCGCTTTTATGGCCAGCTACCTCATGTACATTTTGTTGTGTAAGTCGTTCCTCAGTTTCGGGCACCAGCTGGACGAGATTTTTTTAAGCGTGTTGCCTTTTTACATTCTGTTTTCAGTAGTGGGTGATATAACCGGTATAGCGGTGGGTTACCCCATCAACAAAAAGTGGACATTCAAAACACAGGTGGATCATTCACGTAATTATTTCATCGGCTATGCCATGGTGTACGTGTTTTCGTTTTTGCTCAATCAGTTTATTTTGTATGCACTGGTAGAATGGTGCCGGGATTATGAGTACATCTCCGATCCGTTTATTTCTAAAATTATTGCTACGGGTTTTTCAGCCAGTACCAATTTTGCGGGCACTAATTTTTTAGTGTTTCAGAAACGTTTTGTGCAGTAGGCTTCAGCCTGCTTTTCCGTTTGAATTTGTAGTATTCGTTCATCAGTGCCTCGTGCAGCAACTGAGCTAACACATTGGCTCCGCGCGAAGAGAGGTGTGTAAAATCTTTGGCTGCCAAAGGCGGTTGGTTAAACACCCATGCGGGCATGGAATTTTTTCCGCCCATGGCTGCGTAGGCATCCCAAAAAGCACAATTGGCCTGTTGTGCAGCTCGTTTTTGTGCATCACGAATTTGTTCGAGGTACGGATAAGTTACATATGCTGTTCCTTCTTTGGTGCTGATGTCGGTAGTGCCTACCACCAAAATACTCACCTCAGGCATTTGTCGTTTGAGCAATTGCAGTTGTTGTAAAAAGCTGCGTTCGTAATAAACAACTTCGGTGCTGTCATCCACATAAGGCACTACGTTAACGCCAAATTGCAACACCAATAATTTGGTGCCGCGTAAGCGGTGCTGCTCGGCCAGGTAAGCTCCGTTAAGGCGGGAGAAGTCGGTGCCGGAGCTGCCCCGCATAGAGAAATTATCTACGTGAACACCTTGGGGTTCATCCAGTGCCAAACCAATTACATCAGCACCGGGAGATAAAAAGGTAATGCGTATGTGTCCTGTGCTGTCAGATACTTTCCAGCTGCGTGTTCCTGTGGAAGCAGGATATAACGTGTCCACAACAGAACTTCCGTCACGTTGAATTTTTACCGGTGTTTCTTTTTTGGCCGTGTACCACAAGGTAGCGGCACTGTATTTTTTTACACTGGCATACGATAGCCGGCTTTTTTTGAACGACAACCAAGGGTTGCTCTGGCTGCTTACCCAGGTGCGTTTGGTAGCGCTATCTACGCCTGTGGAGTCTTTGGGTATGCGAGAGGTAACGTAGTACCCGTTGCGGTAGCGGTACAGGGCCCCCGATATACCATAGCGAGCGCCCTCCAATTTGCCTAACGGGTAACCGAAGCAGGCAATTTTGGTCCACTCTTTACTTTCAGCTTGTTGCACCGTGATGCGCATGTTGGAGATATCAATAGGGGTTACTATGCCGGGTCCGCCACCGCCAAATTGCTTTTGCAAACGGTTGCGCAGGTAGTCAGAGAAGCGATCGCCTTCCACCTGTGAATCGCCATAGTAAGCAATGCTCAAAGCCGACTTGTCTTGCTCGCATTTAGAAAGTGCTTCAAAAAAACCAGCCAGTTCGGTGCCGCTGTTTATGATAAGGGGTTGTGCAACCGTGTCACGTATGTTGCTGTCGGCAAGCGCGGTTTCAATAGTAGTTTGTTCTGTTGTAAGCGTATCCAACACTACTGAGGATACAATTTGTTTGATGTCTTTGGGCTGATTGTTTTTCTTTTCGAACACCTCATGCAAGGCTACAAACTTAAACGTGAAGGTATCTGAAATGTGCAAGCCTCCTTCAGGTATCAGCAAAGCAAAAAGCAACAGAAAGGCATGGATGTACACCAGCAGAAAAAATATTTTCTTGGGGTGAATGCTGTTGTTGCCGTCATCGCTCATGGCTGCCGACTTAATCTTTTTTCTTCAGTGATTTTTTTTGTGCGCGGCTCATGCCGTTAATGCGGCTGTAGTAAGCAAACTTGGGCGTGGGTACCCATACAATCAGTTTTTGACCACTGCGTATTTTGGTTGACCTGAGTTTGTTCCAGGATTTTATTTGTGCCGGTGTTACATCATACCAGTCAGCAATATCGCCCAACACATCACCTGATTTTACAGCGTAGTTAATGCGTTTTTTGTTGAAGGCAGGCGTTTCTTTTTTGTCCGTTTTTTTCTCTTCCTCTTTTTCAGGCTCTGCGGTATTCTCGGTGTTTTTCTGAGTGGTTTCTTCCGGTTTTACTTCCGGCTTAGGTTCTTCTTTTTGAGTAATGCGTGGGGCCATATCCACCGGGCGGGGAACGTAGTTGTAAGAGGAGTCTTTGAGGCGCCCCCAGTTTTTAACCTTTCCTTTGGGCAGTTTAATTACGTATGGCGGAACACCTAGGGGCACCACATCTTTTTTGAAGATGGGGTTAAGTTCTCTCAGGTCACTCACCGGAATGGAGAGCGTAGAAGAAATCTGGTCAAACGATATCCATTTGTTTACAGTAACGGTATCGTAGGCCATTAACAAATCATGTTTGTGTGGTGTAATGCCGTGTTCTCTGAAAAAGTTAAAGATGTAGGCAGAGGCAATAAATTCCGGAATAAATTCTTTGGTTTCAGCTGGCAACGTGGGGTACACATCCCAATAGTTCATCTTGTATCCGCTTTGGCGAATGGACTTGTTAAGGATAGCAGGAGTGTTGGCGTAAGCAGCCAGCGAGAGTTGCCAGTTGTTGTATATGCCGTTTAAATCTTTGAGGTAAGAAGCGGCAGCTTGTGTAGAACGAACAGGGTCTTTGCGCTCATCAAGAAACGAATTTATTTTTAATCCGTAGGTACGGGCCACGTTGTACATCATGCGCCAGTAGCCGGTTGCGCCTGTGGGAGCTACCATTTCATTGTTGGCACCGGAAGCAGCTACCACCAGGTATTTCAGTTCTATAGGCAATTTATTATCGCGCAGAATTTTTTCCATGGAAGGAAAAATAACCTGACACTTGCCCAGCAGGTCGGCTGTTTTTTGCGGGTCGCTCAGGTAGTGGTCAATGTGTTTTCTTACCGCATCGTTGTAGGTGAGTTCGATGGGTGATTTTAAGGAGCTCAGGCGTTGGGCATATAACTGGTCTTCGTTATCGGCTTTAGCCGGAAAGACTAAAGAGATAAACAGAACAACAAGTAGTGCGGAAATAAATTTAAATACCTTCATGTCTTATTTAAGCGTTCGACATTTTTATGAGCAATTGTGCTCCGGCCAGTAATTCTGCTTCTTGAAAATGACGGCCCATTAACTGCAAACCGAAAGGCATGCCGTTGCTGTGTTTTCCGGTAGGTACAGATATGGCGGGGTGTCCGCTGATGTTGGCCTGTACGGTAAAAATATCGGCCAGGTACATGGCCACCGGGTTGGCTGATTTTTCACCAATTTTAAAAGCCGGTGTAGGTGTAGTGGGCACCAATAAAAAGTCGTATTGTTCGAGTAGTTTTTCGGTGGCCTTTTTTACAATTTGCCTTGCCTTAAGTCCTTTGGTGTAGTAGGCATCGTAATGTTCAGCACTCAGTACTAAAGTACCCAACATAATTCTACGCTTTACTTCAGCACCAAAACCCTCGCTGCGCGATTTTCTGAATGAGCTTTCCATATCGGTAGCAGCGGCACTGCGGTACCCGTAATGCAAGCCCGAAAAACGACCTAAGTTGCTTGATGCTTCAGCGGTGGTGAGTACGTAGTAAATGGGTACTAAATAATCCAAGTAAGGAAAACCGGCTTCTTCCACGGTATGCCCGTCTTTACGCAGGGCATCAATGGTAGCCAATGTGTGTTGTTTTATTTCAGTATCCAATCCTTCGCTTTCCACCATTTCTTTCAGGTAAGCAAAGCGGTATTTTTTAGTTGACGATAAACCTGCGGTGTAGGATTCAACAGGTTGACGCGAAGAGGTAGCATCGTGTTCATCAGCTCCGGCAATTACCTCCATCAGCAGGGCCATGTCCTCAGCACTTTTGGTGATGGGGCCTATCTGGTCAAACGAAGATGCATAAGCAATTAATCCGTAGCGGGAAACTCTTCCGTAAGTTGGTTTAAAACCATACAAACCGCAAAAGGCAGCCGGTTGGCGAATAGAACCTCCGGTATCAGAACCCAGTGACGCCAAACACATATCAGCCTGAACCGATACAGCAGCACCACCTGATGAGCCGCCCGGTACACGGGTATTGTCCAAATCGTTGAGTACATTACCGAATGCAGAATTTTCATTGGAAGCACCCATGGCAAACTCATCGCAATTCACCCGCCCGATAACAATGGCATCCTCGGCCAGTAAACGTTCAGTAACCGTAGCGGAATACAAAGACTCAAAGTTGCCGAGAATTTTTGATGAGGCGGTAATCTTGTGTCCTTTGTAGCAAATGTTGTCTTTGAGGGAAATAACCATACCGGCCAGTTTGCCCGCAGTACCTTGCTGTATTTTTTGCTGTACGCGTTCCGCCTCTTTCAAAGCTTCTTCGCCAAATACTTCAAGAAAGGCATTGAGGTGTTTTTTCTCTTCTATGCGCCCCAAATAGTAGCGCACCAAATCGGGTAACGTAAGTTTGCCCTCCCGGATATCCTCCAGAATGTGTGTTGTACAATTGTATGCTCTCAACTAGTTACTGCTTTAGGTAAAAACTATTTAGCTTCTTCCTTTTTGTCCTTCTCTTTCATTCCTTCTTCAATCTGCGTTTTAACGCTTTTTTTAGCATCGTTAAACTCGCGAACGCCTTGGCCTATGCCGCGCATAAGCTCAGGAATTTTCTTTCCGCCAAACAATAGAATAATGGCCAAAATGATGAATATCCACTCTCCACCTCCGGGCATACTGATGAGCAATGTATTAAGCAGTTGCATGTGTGTATTTTTTAAGCTGTCAAAGGTACAAATATTCCTGTAAAAACAGCGGTTTAATGTTGATAGGGTTAAACTCCCGGTGCTAAGGCAACAAATTTTTTTGAGTCCTAACGCTTGTTATTCTGCTCAGTGTTTTTATTTTAGCTAACCGAAACCACTTTAAACCCAATATTGATATGAGCAATTTGAATAGCAGTAACGCCTCTGAAAGTGTACAAGAATTCACTTTTCAATCAACATCGTCACCAAAAACATCCGGTAGTTTTTCCAAAGGTTTTGTTTTGGTAACTATTGGTGCACTTATTCTTTTAGGTAGTTGCCTTTTTTCTCTTACGCTCAGTTTTTCCGACCCCTCTTTTCAATACATTATGTACGGTGCCACCACATTGGGGGTGTTGATAGTTCTGGCGGGTTTGGGTTGTTGCCTGGGTTGGTAATTAAAACCTACGTATAGCTGAAACGCTGTTGAGTTTGTTTGATTACAACCTGATTTACACAATGCGTTTATCTACCTTGTTTACTATATAGCTTGGCCAAGCAGTAACGATTCCAGCTTAACTTGGTTTTTATATTCCGGAAACATTTGAGTAAATAACACTTATTTGAAAGCCACTGTGCAAATGCATAGTCTAAATATTTCGTGGTTAGCTTAACTGCATTCCGAACTTTTGCACTTTCATTTCCTGAAGCAACAGAAGCACCTATTTTGAAAAAACTTCTTTGGGGTAAAAGATAAAATGTTTGCCAGCTGTGACGAAAAAATCAACCGGGTTGCCTCAAATTATCTGAAATAAATCAGGGCGTGTTTTCTTTAGCAGATAAAACTATAGTGAACCCGCTAAACAATAAGTGGGGCAATCAAGGGTAGAAACTGGTAGAAATGAATAAGGTAAAGAAAGGCCTGTTTGAAACTGCACTCATATCAGCCTGGTGCGAAGTGGCGCCTGTTAAATTGGCTACGTTAGTTAAACAGCTCTAGCAGAATTAAACGCGGGTTACATTCCGAAACTGTATCTAAAATACTCGATGTCTTCTTTAAATTTTTCACCAATTATGCGTCTGGAATTATCGGAATAATATTCAGTATAGTGTTTTTTATTCCCCTCGTTACAATTTTCGTGTGGTAGCGGCTCACTGATGTTAAGTTGATGTGCAACGTATGCCCAGTCTTTTTCAATGTGTTCAAACTTCCCGATAAAATCAGCTACCACTTTGCCGCTTTTGTCTTTGAACCAATCGAGTTGGTAGCGGTGCGGGCTGGGGTGAACACAGGTATCGCTGCTCAGTTGTATCCAGTTCACAAACTCATCAAAGCCCATACTATGTCGTTGCTCTCTGTTTTCTTTCCTGTTGTATAAAGAAACAACCCTATCCCAGGGATTCCTTACAAACCCAAACTTAAAGTACGATTGAAAGGTTCTGTTAATATATTTTTTTCGAACATAGGGAATATGTAATATCTGTAGCTTTCTACAACGAGAAAGCGTTTCGTTTTCATATTCTAAAATATCCGCTTTAAGCTCCATTAAATCCTGGTGGTGGTGTTTGGGCCAGCCCACAATTTTTCTGATGCTGGTAGAACCGGTCTTAGGCACTGCCACAAAAATACAGCGGTACGGATGCGACACCATACCCTTTATTCCACCGTTACCGACTTAGCCAGATTGCGGGGTTGATCAACATTACAGCCACGCATTACAGCAATATGGTAAGAAAGTAATTGCAACGGAATGGTAGTAACCAGCGGGGCAAGTGACTCTTCCACTTCTGGTATTTCAATTACATAATCGGCCATGCCTTTTACCTTTTCATCCCCTTCGGTTACCACGGCAATTACTTTTCCTTTACGGGCCTTTACTTCCTGTATATTGCTGATTACTTTTTCATAAATGCTGTCTTTGGTAGCAACTACTACCACCGGCATTTCTTCATCTATTAACGCAATAGGACCGTGTTTCATTTCCGCAGCAGGATAACCTTCTGCATGTATATAAGAGATTTCTTTCAGTTTTAATGCACCTTCCAAAGCCACCGGGAAATTGTATCCCCGACCGAGATAAAGGAAGTTGCGTGCATCCTTGTATTGCTCGGCTATGGTTTTGATGTAGTCATTCAGTTGCAGTACTTTTTCAATCTTGGATGGAATGGATTCGAGCTCGGTAAGCACATCACGCATTCTGCTTTGGGTAATGGTACCACGCTTTTGAGCAATGCTTAAGGCCATCAGCGTTAAAACGGTTACCTGTGCCGTAAAGGCTTTAGTAGAAGCTACACCAATCTCCGGTCCGGCATGCGTATACGCACCCGCATGTGTGGCTCTTGGAATAGATGAGCCCACCACATTACACACACCGAAAATAGTAGCTCCTTTTTCTTTGGCCATCTGAATGGCTGCTAACGTATCAGCGGTTTCTCCTGATTGTGAAATAGCAATTACAAAATCATTTTCATTTACCACAGGGTTGCGGTAACGAAACTCTGAGGCGTATTCTACTTCCACCGGTATGCGGGCAAACTCTTCAAAAAGGTACTCACCCACCAAACCTGCGTGCCACGAGGTGCCGCAACCAACAATAAGAATGCGTGGAAGGTTTTTAAACTTGTGTTCAAACTGATCAACTCCGGCCATCACAATTTGTGCGTTATTCAAACGAATACGTCCGCGGAAGTTGTCAATGATGGAGCGGGGTTGTTCGTAAATTTCTTTGAGCATAAAGTGCTCGTAACCGCCTTTTTCCAAGGCTTCCAGGTTCATTTCCAGTTCCTGGATGTAAGGCGTGCGCACAACATTGTCAATCGTTTTTACGGTCATTTCACCGTTTTCGATGTAAACGATTTCATTGTCGTCTAAGTAATATACGTTTTTGGTGTATTCAATAATGGGTGAAGCATCGGAAGCAATAAAATATTCTCCGTCTTTGCCAATACCCACCACCATAGGGCTGCCTTTGCGTGCCCCTATTAGCATGTTGTGGTCGTTTTTAGACAACACCACAATGGCGTAAGCACCCACTACTTCAGAGAGTGCAATACGAACAGCTTCCTGTAAAGAAACGTCCATTTTTTTCTTTACGTCTTCTATCAGGTGAACCAGCACCTCTGTATCCGTATCACTTTTAAAGGTGTGTCCGCGTTTAATAAGCTCTTCCTTTAAGGAAGCATAGTTCTCGATTATACCGTTGTGAATAATAGCCAGATCACCATCTTGCGACAAGTGAGGATGCGCGTTGCGGTCGTTAGGTTCACCGTGTGTAGCCCAGCGGGTATGACCGATTCCCACGTGAGAGCTGGTGTTTTGGTTCCCTACAGACTGTTCCAGATCAGAAACCTTCCCTGCTTTTTTATATACAGTTATTCCTTCGTTTAGCAGTGCCACTCCGGCACTATCATAACCGCGGTACTCAAGGCGTTTAAGTCCTTTAATAAGAATAGGGTAAGCTTCCTGCTTACCTATGTAAGCTACAATTCCACACATAGTTGGTCAGTAATTTAAATTAAGTAGGTTGATTTAGTCTGTGCTACTGCGCAGATTCGGCACTAAAATAATTGTTTTGCGATTCATAATCTAACTTTCTGCCGATAACTTGTGCCAACGGTGAGAGTTTGTTCATGAGCTGCACCAACTGATCAGGGTAGATGGATTGAGGTCCGTCAGATAGTGCCTGATCCGGGTGATTGTGCACTTCAATAAGTAAACCATCTGCTCCGGCAGCAACTGCAGCCAGTGCCAAAGGTTCAACGCGGGTACGAATACCTGTGCCGTGACTGGGGTCGGCAAAAACCGGCAAGTGACTTAGTTCTTTCACCAGCGGAATTGCTCCGATATCCAAAGTATTGCGGGTACTGTTATCAAAAGTGCGTATACCACGCTCACACAAAATAACGCGTTCATTGCCTCCTGAAAGAATGTATTCTGCCGCCATCAACCATTCCGGTATTTTGGCCTGCATGCCGCGTTTCAAAAGAACGGGTTTATCTTGTTTACCTAATTCAGCCAGCAAGTAATAGTTTTGCATGTTGCGCGTACCAATCTGCAACACATCAGCATACTTGTATACCTCATCCAGCACGCTCAAATCAATCACCTCGGTAATTACGTTGAGTTGGTACTTGTCTGCTGCAGCACGCAACATTTTGAGGCCCTCCAATCCTAAACCCTGAAAAGAGTAGGGAGAGGTGCGCGGCTTATAAGCCCCTCCGCGAATAAATTTTATGTTCTGTTGATGAAGAAATTCGGCAATCTCAAAAATCTGCTTTTCCGACTCTACAGCACAGGGCCCGGCCATTAGGTTAATGGTATCGGTACCTACTGGAGTTCCGTTTACGTTAAAGGAGGTACGTTCTTTTTTCCAGCTTTTGCTGGCCAGTTTATACGGCTCACTTACTTCAACCACCTCTTTTACTCCGTCAATCAATTGAATTTTGCGGATATCAAAATCAGCCGGAAAGTTGGAAACAGTAATAACCGATTGCCCGTTGAGGTGAACCGCATGGTTCTTTAGCCCGTAACCCTCTAAGCGCAACAGTATAGCTGCCGCATCTTCTCGTGTAATGTTTTTATCAAGTACTATAACCACTATTGAATAACGCTATAGGTCAATTTAAGTTTCGGTGGAAGGGGTGCAAATTTATTGGTATTAAACACAATTCGCTCCATGCCTGAATAATTATAGGAAGGCACGATGTACAAACCGTAGTTTCTTTCTAAGCCTGATTTTTTGTAGGCATTCAATACGCTTTGAAAGTGAGCACTCAAGTCAGCTGTAATAGCCGTTTTAGAAGCATTATATTTTCCTGAATAAACTCCTTGAAGCGTGAAGTTTTTTCCCAGAGAGTCAACAATAACAAAGAAAACCTCGAGGGGTAAACCATATTGCGCAGTACCTGCACCCGGGAGAACCGGAATAGTCATTTGAGCTGCAGCAACGGTTACAGCTTTGTTTCCGTTTTTCTTTATCAGGTCAAGAATATGGGGTACTTTAAAAAATGTTTTTACACTACCCATAGATTGTGCGTAGCAGGTGTCACGGTGCTGTTTCAAACCCAGTTGCAACGAAAGGGCAGTACCGAAATAGTTGTGTTCATAGCTGCTTAAGCGCGGAGAGTTCTCATTAATGAGCAGGTCTTTGTACAAAGAGTCGTTGTAATAGATGGTAAGGTTAGAAACGGTTGAAACCAGATCCATGTTCACTACGGCTCCTTCACCGGGGTTAACGGCAAAGTCATTAGGTACAATGGCCAGGCCTTTCATGTAGTTAATAAATGCCTCGTTGGTTGAAAAGCTGGTACCTCCGTTTTTAATTTTGTCAATAAAGGCATTGTTCGTTATTCTGATGCGCAAATGCGGAGGTAACTTTCTGGTTTTGCTGCCGTGTTGGAGAGTAATACTATCATTAAGGTTAAACTTACCGGTCCAGCTGCCAATTTCCTGCGGGTAATAAGCCGGCCGTGCATTGGAGTAATAAACACTGTCAATATACAACGGGTTGCTTAACTCATATACTTTGATGGTTTGAGTGGTAGCGGTATTTCCGTAGAAGGCTGTTTTGTTCTGGTATTTAAGTGTAAGCACAATGGAGTCGAGCTTTACCGCAGAAAAATTAAGGTTGTTCTCCGGCAAACGAATCTGGGTGTAAATGGCACTTTGTGTGCGGCCAAAATAGGGGTCGTGTATAAAACCGAGCGGGTTAACAGATCGTTCGTCTGTACGAACCGAATCATCTTTTACCGTGTACATTAACAAAGAAAATGTATCGGTTGCCACAAAGTTGAGGTTGTCACTTGCGGGCAAAATGTCTCCCCCTATAAATCCTTCGTCTGTTTTTTTACAGGCGAAGGAAAAAAGAAGAAGTGCAAAAAGAAAAAGTCGGGGGAGTTTAGTTCTGTCTGACAAGAAGGGCATCATACAAGTCGGTGTATCTATCTGCAAAACCATCACCATTCTCAGCGTGCTCCAATACTACCGTACCTTTTTTGGTTTGTGCAGTAAGCTGTTTCACCACCTTAGGATCTATATTATCGCTGCATTTTACAATGGCATCAGCATGCTCAATGGCGCCCATGTATAAACTCTGGCAATCTCCGTCTTTGAAGGTACCCATTTGTTTTGCGTCTATGTTGTTCAGGCTGGCTTTGCGTCCGAAGTCTTTGCCCAGGTTGGCTTCAAATTCGTTTTCAAATACCGAGAACACAATTTTAGCATTACGGAAAACGGGTTCGTCTTTGTAAATTGTTTTAATGTAAAGTGGAATCAGACTGGTCATCCAACCCTGGCAATGAATAATATCAGGGGCCCAGCCTAATTTTTTAACCGTTTCGAGAGCGCCTTTGCAAAAGAAGATAGTACGCTCATCATTGTCAGCATAAAATTCTTCTTTTTCGTTGGCGTAAACAAACTTGCGGTGGAAATAATCCTCGTTATCAAGAAAATACACCTGCATTTTGGCTTCAGGTAATGAAGCTACTTTAATAGTAAGCGGGTTGTCGTTGTCGTCAATGGTAATGTTGATACCGGAGAGCCTTACAACTTCGTGCAAACGATTTCTGCGTTCATTGATACAACCGAAACGTGGCATCAGCACACGAATTTCGTTGTCTTTTTCCTGAATGGCTTGCGGAAGACTGCGGGCTAACTCGGCTACACTGGAAACTTTTAGAAAGGGACTCATCTCTGAAGAAACGAAGAGAACTCGTTTACGATTAGAACTTTTTACCATAAGATGTGTAGTTAAATGAAATTAGTGTGCAAAAATATATAAAAATCTGCAGACTTTGCGTATAAATTTGTCAGTTTTTCTTTAGGAAGGCACCGTTTAACACCACCTTAATCATTGATAATCTTTAAGTTAAGAGCCGATTTACACGCCCATATTGCCCGCCTTAAACAGCGTGGAAAACAGATTGGCTTTGTTCCTACCATGGGGGCCCTGCACCAGGGGCACCTTTCGCTCATTGAAAACTCACAACGTGAGAACGATTTTACGGTGTGCAGTGTGTTTGTAAACCCCAGCCAGTTCAATAACGCCAAGGATTTATCGAGCTACCCGCGTACACTTGACCTCGACCTGCACCTGCTTGCACAAACCGGTTGCGATATGGTGTATGCCCCCGAAACGGATGATGTATATACGGATTCAACTGACTATTCCTTTGACCTGGGCAACCTGAATCTGGTAATGGAGGCTGCTCACCGTCCGGGTCATTTTAGCGGAGTTATCAACGTTTTAAAACGACTGTTTGATATTGTGACACCCCACAGGGCCTACTTTGGTCAAAAGGACCTGCAACAGTGCCTGGTGGTGAAAAAACTGGTTAAGCACTTTGATCTGGATATTGACGTATGCGTGTGCCCGCTCATTCGCGAAACGGACGGACTGGCCATGAGTTCCCGCAACACGCTGTTGTCTGAACGCTTCCGCAAAAAAGCCACCCGCATTCATGAGGCGTTGGTTGGCGGATGCCAAAAAATAACTGGCCACACTCCCGATGAGGTGAGGGAAGAAATTATCAGCATACTCCAAAAAGACCCCGACTTTACCATTGATTATGTAGAGATAGCCGAAGGGGAAGAGTTGTTGCCCGTACACGCTTGGGCGGATGCACAAAAAATTGTAGCTTGCGTTGCCGTGCACCTGGGCGGTGTTCGGTTGATTGATAACCTGGTGATAAAATAGCAAATGGCAGATCTGGAAAGTTTTCTTCGGTTAGCTGAAAAAACAGCTTTTGATGCGGAAAGGCGCCAGAAGATAGATGCTGCTTTGGCCAATTACCGGGTACAACACAACAACGGAATCACACAGTTTGAACAACAGGAACTGGCTAAAGAGCGCGCCTCCTTTTCCCGTTGGAGGGCCATTGAAAGCCTCGATAAGTTTTTGCTGGAGTTTGAAAACGCTTTTACCAAAAGGGGCGGAAAGGTTCTTTGGGCTCCGGATTCGGCTGCGGCACTCAGCGAAATTGAAAACATTGTTACCCAACATGCCGCCAGTGAAATAGTCATCAGCAAATCCACCACAGCACAGGAAATAGGTTTGCAAAAACACTTTACACAAAAACAGGTAGCCGTTCACGAAACTGATCTGGGCGAATACATTGTTCAACTGGCCAATGAAGCACCTTTTCATCCGGTTACACCGGCCATGCACAAATCATTGGAAGAGGTGGGTGCTTTATTTAATCTGCCCAACAGCCATGAGACCACAGCAGAGCAACTCACTTCAAAAGGCTGCGGCAATATAAAAACACATTTACGCAACGCACAGGTAAGCATTACGGGAGCCAATTTTCTGGTGGCTGAAACCGGTGCGGTGGTAATTACCGAAAACGAGGGTAATGTGCGCGTAGGAACTTCTGCTCCTGCGGTACACATTGTACTGGCGGGTATTGAAAAAATAATTCCGGGAATGGGTGATTTGGAAGTGTTGCTGCCCATGCTGGCCACTTACGGCACCGGACAAAACCTCACGGCCTACAACACCCTTTTTATGGGTCCCCGTTTTCAGGATGAAGGAGACGGACCTGCAGAAATGTATGTGATACTGCTGGACAACGGTCGCACCAACGTACTCGAAAAACAGGAACAAAGGGCCGCACTAAAGTGCATACGTTGCGGTGCCTGCTCCAATGTGTGCCCGGTTTTTAAAACCATTGGCGGGCATGGATATGAAAGCACCAACATCGGACCCATCGGCTCGGTGGTGAGTCCGTTGCAATTTGGTGCCAAAGAATTCAAACATCTGAGCCACGCCTCCACCCTTTGCGGGGCCTGTACTGATGTGTGCCCGGTGAATATTCCCATACACCAAACACTGCTGGCCAACAGAAAAGATTTTGTTGATGAGGGTCATGGTAAAACCAGCGAAAAGCTGATGTGGATAGCCTGGAAAAAAGCCATGCTCGATCGCAAAAAAATGAACCGCGCCCCAAGCATCAAAGGTTTCCTCATTAAATCGTTGTTTAAAGGCAGCTGGGGTGAACGCAGGGTGTTTCCTGAACTAAGTACCAAATCATTCAATGAATTGTGGAGAGAACAACATGATAAAAAATAAACTACTGGCGGTAGTGTTTACCGCATTTTTCCCTGTCTTCGTTTTTGCCCAACCCTCCTTTCCGCAATTAACTGTTAAAGATCCTAAGCTTACGTGTTTTGCGTTTACCCACGCCAACATTCAGCTCAATGAACAAACTACAGGGCTGGATTTTACGCTGGTTATCCGTGACGGTAAAATTGTGGCTGCAGGCAAAGGTCTTGTTATTCCAACGGATGCCGTGGTTACTGATGTAAAGGGCCAGTGGATTTACCCTTCTTTTATTGATCCCTTCAGTACATACGGCATCAACCCGAAAGCAGATAAAAACAATGCTCCGAAAAAAGCTGCACTGGGTTGGAACGAAGCTATCCGCAGCGATGTAGATGCCTTTGAACATTTTGAACCCGATGACAAGCAATGGAAACAACTACTCGAAATGGGCTACGGTTGTGTATCTTCCTTTGTACGTGATGGCATTGTGCGCGGTGCATCAACATTGGTGTTGCCCGGCAATAAACCCGACAACGAACTTGTTTTGCGCAAACAATCGGCCTTGCATTATTCCTTTGATAAGGGCAGTTCACCCAATCAATATCCTTCTTCATTGATGGGTTCTATCGCCTTGTTGCGTCAAACACATTTAGATGCGCAATGGTATGCTGCAGGCGGAAACAAACTGGAATACAACTATACCCTGGAGCGCTTTAATCAGCTGCAAAACTTACCCGTGATATTTGAAGTGGAAAGCAAACAATCGGCTTTGCGGGCATTAAAAATTGCCAAAGAATTTAACAAAAACTGGATTGTAAAAGGCAACGGTACGGAGTACCAGTGGGCCGCTGAACTGAAACAAACAGGAGCCTCGTTTATTGTTCCGCTACAACATCCTAAAACCTACAACATACAAAGTGCCGAGATGGCCGAGTTCATCAACACCGCTGATTTGCTGCACTGGTATATGGCGCCTAAAAATGCTTCCATACTCAAACAAAACAACGTGCCCTTTGCCTTCACTGCCGAAGGATTGGATAAAGAAACTTTCTGGAAAAACTTAGCCAAGGTGCAATCGGGCGGACTGAATGCAGCTGATTTGGTGAAAGCCTTGTGTACTGAACCGGCACGCCTACTCAAAATAGAAGATATAACCGGCAGCATTGCCACAGGAAAACTGGCCAACTTTTTTATTGCCACAACACCTTTGGGTGAAGAAGATTTTGAAATTACCGAGCACTGGATTAAAGGGGAACAACATGTTCTTTCCGGTAAAAACAAAAAAATGCTGGAGGGAACTTTTGCCCTTAGTAACAACGGAACTTTTACCGTTAAAGGCAACAACGTAGAACTGAAACTGAGCAACGACAGTTGCAAAGGCACTTTGGAATATGTGCAGGGAAGCAAAGGTTTTGCTGCCATTTGCCAGTGTTCAAAAAATGCGTTGTCGGTTACCGGATGGATAAAAGACCTATCCGATGCTGCCTTGCCCGAAGCCAAAGAAATTGCTTTGGTTTACCTAGCGCAACAAGTGACCGGAACAAAAAAAGCTGCGCCCGAGGATAAAAAGAAAGTCAAAGAAAATAAAGTTGATTCCGTATTCCGCGTGAGCTACCCGTTTGGTGATTACGGCCGTGCAGCTCTTCCGAGTTATGACAACATACTCATACAAAACACAACCGTGTGGACCAATGAAGCGGAAGGTATTCTGGAACAAACGGATGTGGCCATCAAAGACGGAAAGATTGCTGCAGTAGGTAAAAAACTGAACGCTGCCGGCATTTTCGGCAAGAGCCCTTACACTACTCTTGACGGAACCAATAAACATTTGGCCAACGGTATAATTGACGAACACTCGCACATTGCCATTGACAACGGAGTGAATGAATGTACCCACAGCAACACAGCCGAAGTACGCATAGGTGATGTGGTCGAAAACGAAGACATCAACATCTACCGCCAGCTGGCCGGTGGTGTAACCGGTGCGCAACTGCTGCACGGCTCCTGCAACCCCATTGGCGGACAATCACAACTCATTAAACTGCGTTGGGGTGCCCTGCCTGAGCAAATGAAATTTGAAGGAGCTGATGGCTTTATCAAATTCGCATTAGGTGAAAATGTAAAACGCGGAGGTTGGAACGATCCTACATTCAGGTTCCCGCAAACCCG
>JAGPCK010000010.1 GCA_018058135.1 Bacteroidia bacterium
TAAGTTTAAGTGTGGCGCCTATTCCGGCAAACATATAATTCTGTTGTATCCAAAGGTTAGGTTGCAACTTCAAAGATAAGTCATCATTGATATTGAATTCAAATAAATGTGCATCCACATTGGCATCAATAATATTGAGTACATACAGTGCCCCCAATCCTATAGCGCACAGGTCACGGTTTTTGCGGAAATAATCCCTGTTTCCTGAGGCCCAATTGGCGTACCCTTCATTAAGCACTCGTCCGTTGTAAACAGGGATAGTGCTGCTATCTTGGTCGCTGATGTAAATGCTTAGTTGTTTGAAGTCTTTGTAGTTGTCATGGTTCCATTTCAGGCCGTAAATCAGGGCAGCGGCACCCACGTATATAATGGGTATTTTCCAGTATTTTTTATTGTAGGCCTGTCCCCAGCCGGGTAATATGGCAGAGCGTATACTTGCCTTACGGGGCGAGTGGATTTCGCGTTTAAGGGAATCCATTCGGGCCACAGGTGCATTGATTTGTTTTTTTGCGGAGTCCTGTTGCGGGGTTATAGTTGTTGTCTTTTTTGCGGTGCTGTCGGGCAAAGCAGATTGAGCCACTAGTTGCAGCGAGGTAAGCAGTAACAGAAAAGTCAATATGGGGAGTGTTAACCTCAATTTTCGAGCATGTCAATTAATCGCTGCAATTCCTGTAAGTTGTCGAAATGGAATTGCAGTGAGCCTCTTCCTTCATCATTTGCTTTTAGGGTAACCTTAGAGTTGTATTGACTGGATAAGGTTTTCTGGTGAATGGTATAATCATTCAGCATTAAGCCATCGCTGTTTTTAGTGCGCTTTGGCAAAACAGATTTTATACTAGGTTCATTGCCCTTGTGGGTTCTGACAAGTTCTTCTGCTCTTCTTACCGATAGGCTGCCTTCTTTAATTTGATTAAAGATGAACATTTGCTGGTCTTCATCGTCAATGCTGATGATGGCACGTGCATGTCCCATGCTCAAAGCTCCGTCACGAATAGCGGCTTGAATCTCATCGGGCAAACGAAGCAGGCGCAGGTAATTGGCAACAGTACTTCTTTCTTTGCCTACACGGTCGGCCACCTGTTCCTGTGTTAACGTACATTCATCAATCAGGCGTTTGTAACTTAAGGCCACTTCAATGGCATTCAAATCCTGACGTTGAATGTTTTCAATCAAAGCCATCTCCAGCATTTCCTGGTCGTTGGCTAAGCGGATGTAGGCAGGTATTTTGGTTAAACCGGCTTGAATGGAAGCACGTGTTCTGCGTTCACCGGAGATGATCTGAAATTTATCAAAACCCATTTTGCGAACTGTGATGGGTTGAATAACGCCATGCACTTTAATGGATTCTGCCAGTTCATTCAGTGCCTGGCGGTCAAAATCATTTCGGGGTTGAAAGGGGTTAGCCTCAATTTGGCTGATATCAATTTCACTTACTGAACCTACCGGTTTGTTTTCGGTAGAGGTAATGTCGGTATCTGAATTTTCTAATAGTGCGGCTAATCCTCTTCCGAGTCCGCCTTTTTTTGTTACTGTCATGTGCTTTGTCCTCTATATTGTTGCCCTCCAACGGGCTGTTTCGTATTGTTCAGTCGCTTAATTGTTAATGATGTTATCTACGGCAGTCATTTTGGTTAATCCGTTTTTGGTGAGCAGTTCACGCGCAAGATTCAGGTAGTTTACCGTTCCACGGCTGGCAGCATCATGCTGAATAACGGGTACACCAAAACTTGGCGCCTCACTCAATTTTGTATTGCGCTGAATGATGGTGTCAAATACAAGTTGCTGAAAGTGCATTTTTACTTCTTCTACTACCTGATTGCTCAACCGCAGGCGTGAATCGTACATGGTAAGCAGTATACCCTCAATTTGCAGATTGGGGTTCAGGTTGTTCTGAATAATTTTGATGGTGTTGAGTAATTTGCCCAAACCTTCCAATGCAAAGTATTCGCACTGAACCGGTACAATCACTGAATCAGCAGCGCAAAGGGCGTTGGTAGTGATAATGCCTAGTGAAGGCGAACAATCAATGATAATAAAATCATAATCATTGCGCACTTTTTCCAAGGCGATTTTCATCATGCGCTCACGACTCAGGCGGTCCACCAATTCTATCTCAGCCCCAACCAAATCAATGCTGGCAGGTAAAAGATCAAGAAAATCAGTGTCGGTTTTCAAAATTACATCCCGTGCCGCTACTTCGTTGATAAGGCAGTCGTAAATGCCGGTTCGTATATTTTTAGGGTCGAAACCATTGCCTGAAGTAGAGTTGGCCTGTGGATCGGCATCTACCAGTAAGGTTTTGTACTCCAGAACCGCCAAACTTGCGGCCAGATTGATGGCAGTTGTGGTTTTGCCCACACCGCCTTTTTGATTAGCTATTGCTATTATTTTTCCCATTGCTCAAATATCCTCTTGTATTGTTAGTTGCTGTAAGTTTAAAAAGTAATTGTTTCGTTGATTTGCATCAGGTTAATGTTTTTGCCGGCTTTGGTAAAGCTATTTTTGACTTCTTCATGATTTATCACAATGTAAGGGAAGGTATCAAAGTGCATCCCTATAATGTTGTTGCATTGAATCATATCAGCAGCCAGTAATGCATCTTCATGGTTCATGGTAAAATTACTGCCTATGGGTAAAAAGGCCAAATCGGGGCGGTTGTATTTACCTAAAAGCTGCATGTCCACATTTAGTGCGGTATCACCGGCATAATAAATGGTTTTGTTCTCAGCCTTAAGTAAGAAGCCCATGGGGTTTCCTCCGTATGTACCATCAGGGAAAGAACTGGAGTGTGTGGCTGATGTGAGCTGTACTTCTCCGAACTCGAATGACCATTTCCCACCGGTATTCATCGGATGGATTTTGTGCAAACCTTTGTTAGTAAACCAGGCACATATTTCCCAATTGGAGATTAAAGTAGAGTCATGCTGTTTGGCTAATTCCAATACATCGGCCATGTGGTCTTGGTGGGCATGAGAAACCAGTATATAGTCTGCCTTAACATCTTTAAGTGAAATATTTTTGGCCAAATGGTTGGGGGTGATGAACGGATCAAACACCAGCATTTTACCGCTGACCTCCATTTGGAAACAAGAATGGCCTAAATACTTTACTTTCATTACTTTCTGAGTGCTGTATTGCTTAAAATACTGAAGGGTAAAAATACGACTTTCAGGACTAACCTGAAGCAATTTCTTTCAACAGGTAAATCTATTTTTATCTCGATTTAATTGCTTGTTTACAAATGCTTTATATGTTAACCAGCGAGGTATCGTGCGCTTATTTACTTGTAGCATTTGTGTCGTGGAACATCTTAGTGCTGATAAACAGGCTTTTTGAAAATCACCTTATTTGGAGTGTGGATTTCTTTTCAGGTTTAAATCGCCTGACTAACAAGATATTTTATCTTTATGAACAACTGCAATGTGGATGACAAAAGCAGGTTTGTGGATAAGCGGGAGTGAGGTTTAAAACTTGCTGAAATCAGTAGTACAACACCTCACCCGTCAGAATTACGGATTAATGATAGCCTTCTCAAGCGATAGCTTATGCAGAAAATTGTTGAGTTCTGTTGTATTGCAGTTAAAGGCAAGTACCTTTCTTTTGGGTCTCAATAAAATGCCAAACGGATATTTATTTACACGCATTTTCCTGTTTAGTTTCAGGTTGGTGTGCCCCATGTACCAGGTTACATTGGGTAGCTGGGCAATGATGTTTACGTTATTTGCTTTGCCTCCGTATTGCAACCAGATAATGCGCAAGTCAGGATGCTTTTTCAGTAATTGTGAAAATATGGCGGTGTCTTGCTGAAAATTATCATATGGAAATTGAACCACATGAATGTAAACCGGATGTTTTCTGCTGATACTTCTGAGGCGTATTTTTTTATTGTTCCAAGAGTTAAACTTAAGCGGAGGTAGTCTTTGCCCCTCTGTAAAAACAGATTGAGCAATGGCATTACTGTCTCTTACCATGACGATGCTGTTGCCATACACGTCATTTGTTTTTATTCCATAAACATTACCGTTTCGCTCTACCTGTAAATCTCCTTTTTCAGGTATCAGGTAAGCCCCTTTTTCAAGTTCAACCGCCAGTACGCGTGATTTGTAATCAGCCACCAAAAAGCGATCAATGCCTTTATCATTGTAAAGTCCGTTGTTATTGGCGTCAAACAAACCAACCGTGAAAGAGTCGGTCCCTGAGTTGTAATCACCTCCTTTGCAATTAAGTCTTTGTTCCCGGAACGAATTTCTTATGCCGGCAAATGCGCGGCCTTTTTCTTCTGTTCTGTAAAATTCATCAAGCATACTAAAGTAGGTGTCCTTGCCAAAGAAATTAAACCGGGATAGTCGGTAGGTTACATTACGGGCCGGGTTATCTGCTTGGGTCAAACTTATGTCAACATACCCTCTGTCTTTAGGCATACGAATAAGACTTCCATCATCAGTAAAATTGAGGTTTGCATTTAAGTCCACGTATAAATAGGCATCTTTATTATTACAACAATTACTTACCACAACGGTAATGTAGCCTTTAGTTGGGCCGTTTTCGTTAATGCCGCTGTAGAGAAAGAAATACCCGGTATCAGTTTCCTGTGGAAATTCAGGAAGTATAACGGGTAGTTTTTCCATTTTTTTGTTGCCCTGCAAGTTGTTTAAAGTGATGTGAGCAGAGGTGAATTTAAAAACAGGTAGGGGAGTAAGAAATTTATCAAACTGAGATGATACAACTTCAGCGTTCAGCATCACCGGTTGTTGTGCCGAACTGTAAAGGCTTATTACAGCTATCAGAAAGCTCAATATTTTTTTCATCAGCGTACTGCAAAAATACTAAACGCACGACATTTGCCGTGCGTTTAATAAATGTTGATTAATCAAAATAAAATTAGTCTCTGCTTCTGCCATTAAGAATGGAGATGTAGTAAAGTAGTGTAGCTAGAGATGATAATGCAGCAACTACATAAGTCATGGCTGCCCAGCGTAAGGACTCACGTACCTGAGTCTCTTCCTGTGAGCGAACCATACCACGTGAAGTTAACCAGGCTACCGCTCTGTTACTTGCATCAAATTCTACGGGCAATGTAATAAAGGTAAAAATAGTAGTGGCGGCAAAAAGAGCCACGCCTATTTCCAATAAAACTGGTGTAGTGTTGATGAGCAGTATGCCTCCCAAAATAATCCATTGCATGTAGCGGGAGGATACACTTACTAATGGAACCAGTTTTGAACGCATGGTAAGCCAGGTGTATGCAGTAGCATGTTGTACTGCGTGTCCGCATTCGTGAGCAGCTACCGCAGCAGCAGCAACACTACGTCCGTAAAAAACATCATTACTCAGATTTACGGTTTTGTTTTCCGGGTTATAGTGGTCAGTTAGCTGACCTTCTGTGCTGATAACTTTAACGTCATAAATGTTATTTTCACGCAACATACGCTCAGCAATTTCAGCCCCTGATAATCCGTTGCTCAATGCTTCCTGTGAAAATTGAGTGAATTTAGATTTGAATCGCCAGCTCACCAGCATGCTCAAGCCTAAAAATACTAAGCCGATTAAATAAATTCCTGCCATTTTAAGTTGTAATTTTTTTGTACGTGTTTGCCTGCAATAGCTGTTCCAAATGCTAATTTGTCAGTAATCTCACCACGATTACCCCTATGGCAAATAAAAAAAGAAGAATAGAAATGCGGTTGATGCCGTGCATCATGCGCAGGTTGCTGTTGGTAACAGGTTCAGTCTTTTTCCAGAAAAGCATGTAACCGATGAATTTTTTTATCATGATGGGAGTAGTTGTAAATACAATACTTCAAAGGTAGTGAATTATAGTAATTTAAAAATTTAGGGGAGTCTAAAAAATATTTTATATTTGACCCGATGTATTCGTTTACGGAAGAAAATTACCTGAAAGCTATTTACAAGCTGTCGCAGGATGACAGCGCTACTACCAATGCGATAGCTGTTGAATTAAAAACAAAAGCGGCATCGGTAACGGATATGCTTAAGAAATTAGCAGATAAAAAGTTGATTACCTATGTGAAATATCAGGGAGTGAGCTTAACAGAGAAAGGGAGAAAAGTTGCTGTTATTACGGTAAGAAAGCACCGTTTATGGGAAGTTTTTCTGCATGAAAAACTGGAGTTCAAGTGGGATGAAGTGCATGAGATTGCGGAACAACTGGAGCATATACAATCGGATGTTTTGATGGATAAGCTGGATGCTTTTCTTAATTTTCCTACCGTTGACCCGCATGGAGACCCTATTCCCCGCAGGGACGGAACAATCAAAGATGCTAAGCTTAAAGTACTGTCAGATATTTCAGAGGGGAAATCAGTCATCATGTCGGGTGTAAAGGAACACTCGCCTGTGTTTTTACAGTATCTTGAAAAAACGGGTTTGCTTTTAGGGAAAAAGATTAAGGTGAATGAGATATTGAAATTTGATGGCTCAGTGCAGTTGCAGATAGGCAAAGGCAGTCCGGTACAGATAAGTAAAGAGGTAGCAAAAAATATTTTAGTTGCTAATGCGTGATGAGTAACAAAAGAAAATCATTGGCTGAAGTACACGAATCGGTAGAAGTACCGGTGAAAAAGAGTTCATTTAAAACATTACTGGCTTATATAGGACCAGCTTATCTGGTAAGTGTGGGGTATATGGATCCGGGTAACTGGGCCACGGATATCGCGGGTGGAAGCGCATTCGGTTATCGCCTCATTTGGGTTTTGCTCATGTCCAACCTGATGGCTTTGTTACTACAAAGTTTAAGCGCCCGTTTGGGTATAGTGCGCGGGTTAGACTTAGCGCAGGCTTCACGCCATACTTATCCGGCATGGGTAAATTACAGTTTATATGGTTTAGCAGAGATTGCTATTGCTGCTACTGATTTGGCAGAGATAATTGGTATGGCTATCGGACTTCATTTACTGTTTGGTTTTCCTTTATTGTGGGGTGTGTTAATTACTGTGCTTGATTCCTTCATTCTGTTGTTTCTTATTAACAAAGGCATACGGGTAATGGAGGCATTCATCATCTCGCTGGTGAGCATTATCGGTTTTTCTTTTTTACTGGAGATGATAATTGTACAACCGCAAATGTCTGAAGTGGTAAAAGGCTTTGTTCCCACCGGCTTGCATGGCAGTGCACTTTACATTGCTATCGGGATTATAGGTGCTACAGTTATGCCGCACAATCTTTACCTGCACTCTTCGTTGGTACAGTCGCGCAAAATTGAACGAACTCATGAGGGGATTAAACGGGCATTGAAATATAATTTTATTGATTCAACCATTGCGCTTAATCTGGCCTTTTTTGTTAATGCAGCTATACTTGTGTTGGCCGCCACCGCATTTTTTAAAAATGGGTACAATGATGTAGCCGAGATACAGGATGCGCATTTATTACTGAGCAATATCTTCGGGAGTTTGGCACCTGCTTTATTTGCTATAGCACTTATAGCAGCAGGACAAAGTTCTACGATAACCGGTACGCTTGCCGGGCAAATAGTGATGGAAGGTTATCTGGATTTACGCATACGTCCCTGGATTCGAAGAATACTTACCCGAGCCATTGCTATAGTGCCTGCTGTATTCACCATTATGTATTTTGGTGAAAACGAGTTGGGTGAATTACTGGTGTTGAGTCAGGTGGTGTTAAGTTTACAGTTGGGCTTTGCTATTATTCCCCTCATTCACTTTGTAAGTGATAAGGTTCAGATGAAAGAGTTTGTTATCAGTAACAAGGTGAAGTTTTCAGCATGGTTAATTGCGGCAATTATTGTCTCACTGAATATTCATCTGGTTATTGATGAGACCTCCGTTATATTCCATAGCAATATTTCTATTTTGTGGAAGTTACTATTGGCCGGCTGCATGCTTTTTGTCGGATTGCTGCTGGTTTACGTGGTCTTATTTCCTTTAATGAAAAAGTATGCCCACAATATTACATTACCACATGGTTTTGCAGTAGATATTTCTTCCATTGCACATAAATCATACAACTGTATTGGTATAGCGCTCGACTTTTCGGGTACTGATAAACAGATGATAGAGCAGGCCACTTCATTAGGTGGTAAAACCGTTCGATATGTATTGATTCATATAGTGGAAACAGCCGGAGCCAGACTATTGGGGAAAGACATACAGGATAAAGAAACGCAGGAAGATGAACGCATATTGGGAAGTTATGCAGAACAAATGACCAAGATGGGTTTTGAAACCATTGCGGTATTGGAATTTGGAAGCCCTGTAGTTAAGATAACAGAGCAGGTGAAAAAATCAAATTGCGATTTGCTCATCATGGGTTCACATGGTCACAAAGGCATAAAAGATATTATCTTTGGCAGCACTGCCGATGAGGTACGACACAAAGTATCTATACCGGTAATGATTGTAAAAGCTGAAACACATGATTAATCCGTTTAAACCCGGAGATAAAAAGCAGTACATTAAAAAAGTTACTGAGCAGGACACCGCCAGTTTCGATAGTGGTGAAGTGCATCCGGTATATGCTACCTTTGCTTTAGGTCGGGATGCTGAATGGGTTTGCCGGTTGTTTGTTCTGGAAATGAAAGAAGCCGATGAAGAGGGGATAGGTACTTTTTTAACGGTGCATCATCATTCGCCAGCATTATTAAACAGCGAAGTGATTTTTGAAGCAACCGTAAAAAATATCAACGGGCATGAAATCATTTGTACTTACACTGCTAAAGTAGATGAAAGATTAATTGCCAGTGGTGAACAAGGGCAAAAAATATTAAAAAAGACAAAACTGGAACGTTTGTTTGAGCAACTGAAATGAGTGAAAAGCACAAAGCACTACAATTAAATATTGTCAACAGAAAAGCATCATTTGAATATGCCTTTTTGGCTAAATATACTGCCGGTTTACAGCTTACGGGCACTGAAGTGAAATCGGTGAAAGCAGGTAATGTCAATATTTCAGAGGCTTATTGTGCTTTTGAGTCGGGTGGATTATTCCTTAAAAACATGCACATTTCTGAGTTTAAAAGTGGCGGCCATTATAATCACGAGCCATTAAGAGCGAGAAAACTTTTACTTAAGAAGAGTGAGCTGGAGAAAATAAAAGAGCGCATAAAAGAAAAAGGATTAACCCTTATACCCATTAAAATTTTTCTCTCTGATACAGGATTTATAAAAGCAGAGGTTGCAGTAGCTAAAGGTAAAAAGTTGTTTGATAAGCGCGAAGATGTGAAGGAAAGGGATGTGGAAAGGCAGCTGAAACGTAGGGAATACGATTGAATCAGGCTTAGTTCACAGAGTTTTTACAACCATTTAGCGACTAAATACACATGTGTCTATTTTTAAAGCGCTGATTTACTTTTACTTTACTTTAAATGTTGATAAGGGCTGTTTTAAATCATGTTTTTGTACGTATCGCATTTCCTAATTTTGGTGTGTAAATTTTTAACCTAATTACAATATCATGAAAACAACAAAAAAATTAGTAGCTATTGCAGTGTTATGCATTGCTGGTCTTAGTGCAAGTGCACAGGCATGGGGCGAGCAAAAAGTAGTATCCCTTGGTGCAGGTTTCGGAGGCTCAGCTTTCGTTGCTTCTGGATCTGATGCTACATTGCCCCCTATTCAACTTCAAGTGGAGTTTCCAACGTCAATTGCTGACGGAAAAGTTGGTATTGGTGGCGTACTTGGTTACGCAGGTTCAAAGTATGAAGCAGGACCAATTAAAGTTACTTACTCTTATATTCTAGTTGGAGCCAGAGGTAATTACCACTTTTACAATACAGACAAAATTGATGGATACGGAGGTTTGACCTTAGGTTACAACGTTGCATCAGCAAAAGTAGAACCTTCTACATTTACTGCAGCTTCTGTTGGCGGTATCTTTTATGGTTTTTCTGTTGGTGGTCGTTACTACTTTACAGACAAAATTGGTGCTAACTTAGAGTTAGGTTATGGGATATCCATAGCTACTATTGGACTATCAATGAAACTCTAATTACATAGGTAGAGCTTTATAAATAAAAAAGGCAGCCAATTGGCTGCCTTTTTTATTTATAAAGCTCTACCAAGCATTATCACCAATTAAAGGTACAAATCGAAAATCATCCAGTTCCACTTGTTCATAGCTGCCATCACTTTTTTTGATAACACTCACCATCTTTTGTGTTTTTTCATTACCCACAGGTATTATCATTACTCCCCCGGTAGCCAATTGACTTACCAGTGTGGGAGGAATATAAGGAGCTCCGGCAGTTACAATAATTTTGTCATAAGGAGCAAAGGAAGGCCATCCTTTTGAGCCATCGCCCAGAATGAATGTGGCCTTGTACCCCATTTTACCTAAAAGTGATTTGGTTTGGTGATACAGGTTGGTTTGCCGTTCAATGGTATACACCTTAGCTCCCACTTCACACAAAACGCAGGTTTGATATCCAGAGCCTGTTCCTATCTCCAATACTTTATCTCCCTTTTGAATATGTAAAAGTTGAGTCTGGTAGGCAACCGTGAAAGGATGTGATATAGTTTGTCCGTCAGCAATCGGGAAGGCCTGATCTTTATAGGCGAACTCATGAAATGTTTTATCGAAGAAAATATGGCGGGGTACTTTGCCTATAGCATCTAAGACAGTGGCATCATGAATGCCCTTCTTCTTTAATTCATTGACTAATTGTTTGCGTTGCCCTTGTTGTTTGTAGCTGTCCTCAAAATGCGCCATACCCACATGTTCCGTTAATAAACTGTACTATTCAGGGGGGCAAATTAAGGTAAATTTGTTTCAAATACTTCGCAAATGGTAAGAGTTGGTATAGTGGCCACATCACCACGATTTAAAACGTTGGCTGAACGGTTGCATAAAATAAACGGGTTTGAGCCTGTGGGATATTATGCGGCAGGTGATGCAAAACAAGCCTTATCTGAAAAAGATAAGGTGTTCAACTCCCCTGAAGAATTAATTAAAGCCAGTGATGCTGTGCTGGTTTCCTCACCGCAATATAATTATGATATAGCACAGGCTGTACTTCGTTCAGCCCGTCACCTGTACATTGATATGCCCTTTGCTTTTGATGAAGCTCAGGCACAACACCTCCGCAATCTTTCACACGAGGCCAACGTTAAATTTCAAATCGGACTTTCTGAAAGATTAAATCCGGCTTTTATAGCAGCTAAGCAATACATACAACGTCCGTTATTTATTGAAGTGCATCGTCTGATGAATTACGATACCGAGAGCGCTTCAGGGTCAATTGTACTGGACCACATGATTCATGACATTGATACTGTTTTGCATCTTACAGGTTCAACCGTGAGAAAAGTAAGTGCCAACGGGGTTTCTGTGGTTAGTGATTCTCCTGATATTGCTAACGTTAGGCTGGAAATGAACAGCGGATGTACCGTAAATTTAACTGCGAGCCGTATCTCCAGGCAGAGCATGTGCAAAACACGTGTTTTCCAGTTTAATGCTTATGTAGCCATAGATTTTTTGAAAAACAGCTATGAGGTAGTACAACATACCCGTCAAAACGGCCGATTGACACCTGAAGAGTTACAGGAATTGCTTTGCGGGGGCAGTATTAACAGCGATATTAGCACGTTACAAAATCATATTCAGGAACAAGATAGGGTAAGAACAGAATTAGAGTTATTTTTGCATTCGATAAACGCCAATACCAATCCTGTGGTAAGTTTTAATGAAGCTTTTCAGGCATTGGATGTTGCCCGCCAAATCATGGAGAAAATCAATAACAGCGGTATCGATTAGTTAAATGATAAAGAAAAATAATTTGTACAAGTCAGGCCTGTTATCGGCCCTTTTAGTTGTTTTATTTCAGTTCAGCGGATGTGAGGTTATAAATCCTGATGAAGAGATTCCTTCTTATCTGTACATACCCAAAATTACATTAAATACAGATTACCCTTCTCAAGGCTCCAATTCTAACGGCATTGCCGATGGGTGGGTTTATGTCGATGACTATCTGATTGGAGTTTTTGAATTACCCGCCACTATACCGGTAACTAAAAAAGGATATTGTAAAATTGAGATTCGGGCCGGTATCCGTAAAAACGGACAGTCAAACAGCAGGATGTATTATCCGTTTTATTCTACTTATGTAAAGTACACTACTTTGGCACCTAAAGTAACGGATACATTGGGGCCTATTGTTGTAGGATATCAGAACAATATTAACTTTAAGTTGATAGAAGGATTTGATGAACTAAGTACCAAATTTGAGATTACTAAACGTTTTCTTAAAGATACATTTGTTACGGTAACTAATCCTGCAGAAGTATTCGGTGGAACAGGTGGGTCAGGTTTGCTGGAGATGAAAGCGGATACATCAAGCGTGTTGGAGATTGCCACTATCAGCGAGTATTCTTTACCCGGTTCAGGTGCTGATGTATTTGTTGAGTTGGATTATAAATGTGACTTTCAGTTTACTTTAGGTTACATAGCTATTCCAAGCGGAGATATTCCTCAATACACTTCTATCATAACATTTTACCCCACAGATAGTATTTGGAAAAAAGCCTACATCAGTCTTAAAGAAGATATTGGTTCACAGGCAGAAGGGACTAAATATAAACTTTTTATGGGAAGTGCAAAAGGAGGTAAATTGTACCAGCCCAAAATTTACATTGATAACGTAAAACTGGTTCACTTTGAATAAGCGCCTACAGGTTCTTAAGTACATGGCATGGGATTACTTCTCTGCAGTAATTGCCTGGTTGTCTTTTTTTGCCTATAGAAAATTATTTATTGAACCGGATAAGTTCGGTTACCAGATTCCGGTAGAGCCGGATATAAACCTGTATCTGGGTTTAATTGTTATTCCATTGTACTGGATAGCCTTGTATGCGGCCACCGGTACTTACCTGAATATTTACAGAAAAGCCCGTTTGAATGAAATTCTTCAAACACTTCAAAATTCTGTACTAGGCGTATTAGTACTGTTTTTTTTGTTGTTGTTGGATGATCAGGTTAGTTCCTACACGGCTTATTACAAAACTATCATTACGCTGTTAGGATTGCATTTCACCTTTACATCGGTAGGAAGGTTTTATTTATCAAGTAAAACAGCACATCGTCTTCGCAACAGAGAAATAGGTTTCAACACCATCATAGTGGGTTCTAATGAAAAAGCACTGGAGTTATATCAGGAATTTGAATCGGATAAGCGCTCTCAAGGGTATTTTTTAAGAGGGTTTGTTACGGTAAATGAACCGGAGAACGAACATCTGCTTTCAGGAAAGCTGCCAAATCTGGGGCAATATCACGATTTACCCAAACACATCAGAGATAAAAATGTGGAAGAGGTGATTATTGCCATTGAAAGTTCAGAACATAAAAAGCTGAATGAGATTATTAATCTGCTGGAAGATGAGCGAGTGATTATAAAAATTATTCCGGATATGTATGATATCATATCGGGCTTAGTGAAAATGAACCATATCTTCGGTACAGTTCTAATTCAAATTAATCCGGAGATAATGCCGGCCTGGCAGCAGAGTTTAAAAAGAACTATTGATATTGTATTCTCTGTATTGGTACTCATTCTTTTGTTACCCGTTTATTTGATTTTGGCCATCGGGGTAAAAATGTCTTCCAAAGGTCCGGTTTTTTTCAAACAGGAGCGTGTTGGTTGGCACGCAAAACCCTTTTACATATATAAGTTCAGAACTATGTATACTGATGCTGAAAAGCATGGTCCGGCTCTTTCCAGCAAAGAGGATAAACGTATTACTCCTTTTGGCAGAATACTCCGCAAGTTCAGGTTAGATGAGTTGCCACAGTTTTTTAATGTAATTAAAGGCGAAATGTCGTTGGTTGGTCCCAGACCCGAGCGCCAGTTTTTTATTAATCAGATTGTACAAAGGGCACCACACTATAAGCACCTGCACAAGGTTCGTCCGGGAATTACTTCCTGGGGTCAGGTAAAGTACGGGTATGCCGAGAATGTTGACCAAATGATTGAGCGACTGAAGTTTGATATTATCTATATCGAAAATATGTCTCTGGCCGTTGATTTGAAAATCCTCATATACACCGTCCTTATCATTTTTCAGGGTAGAGGTAAGTAATTCACTTATTTCTGCGCGTTTTCCACAAATTCGATGTGAGTTATTGGATTTATGTATAAAACGCACTAATTTTCCAAAAAATAAACCTTAGCATATGTATAACACTTTACCTAAACAGTTCTACTTGCACAAAGATTGTGTAAATAGAAAAGCGAAGAGCGGGCTTATAAAAGTCAGTTTTCTTCTGTCAACTTTTTTCTTCGTGTTGTTTTTTTCCCATCAACTATTTGCTCAGAACACTACGGTACTTTCTGAAAGTTTTGATGGTGGATTTCCACCAACAGGCTGGACTAATACTGCAGCAGGAAGCGGATTGAATTGGGCGCGAGTTACCTCATCTACTTATCCGTCAGGAATATCGCCAAGAAGCGGATCTGGTTTACTTAGGCTGAATTGTTTCAGTGTGAGTAGTGGAACAGCGACATTAATTTCCAGTTCCTTTAGTTTGGCCGCCCGAGGTACTAATAACGCTATTGTTTCTGTGTGGGTATACCGTGAGAATGGGTATTCGACTGATAACGATAGTATATCAGTTCGTATAAACACATCGTCAAGTGTTACCGGTGCAACATATCTTGGCTTTGTAAGTCGTTCACGAAGCCTTGCTCCCGTGGTAGCTACTGATGGCTGGTATAAGTATGATTTTAATTTGCCAGGATCATTTAACACTGGAACTAATTACCTTATTATAGAAGGAACATCGAAGTACGGAAACGATATTCATATTGATGATGCTAGTTGTACAATTTTAGGCCCGATGATTTATTCATCATCTACAACCAACCAAGCTTCTACTAGCCCACTAGGGGCTTCTGCAACTAATCAAGTTATTTTAGGAGTTCCGGTTACAGTTAGTGGAAGTGCTACAACAATTGCATTAACAGGAATTAATTTTAACACAACTGGTACCACGAACGTGGCAGATATTTCTGGCGCGAAAGTCTACTTTACAGGCAGCAGTGCAACATTTTCAACGACAACACAGTTCGGTTCAACAGTTAGTAGTCCATCGGGTGCATTTTCGGTTACAGGTTCTCAGAATCTGGCTGACGGAGTGAATTATTTCTGGCTGGCGTATGATATTTCTGCTACTCCCGGTAATTTAAATCTTATAGATGCGCAATGTACACAGGTAACTGTGGGTGGAACAAACTACACTCCAACTGTAACTAATCCGTCAGGCAGTCGTCAAATTCTATTTCCTCTGTCAGGTGTTTATAATGTTGGTGTATCAGGTACTTTTTCTACATTAACCGCTGCAATTACTGCCTTGAATTCCGTTGGAGTTGGAGCTCCAGTAACTTTTAATCTTACAGACAATATTTATGGTGTTAATGAAACTTTCCCTATTGTTATTAACCAGTTTTCAGGCGGAAGTGCAGTAAACACAGTTACTATAAAACCTGCATCAGGTGTTGATGCAACTATCACGGGAAATGCTTCTTCTATTTTGTCATTAAACGGAGCAGACTTTGTTACCATTGATGGTTCAAATAGCGGTACAAGTTCCCGTAACCTTTCAATCATCAATAGTAATACAGCAAGTAGTTCAGTTGTGTTATTGGCGAGTTTAGGAACTGCTGCAGGAGCAACCAATAACACTATCAAGAATTGTAATATTTCGAATGGTGCAACAAACGTTGTTACTTATGGCATTTCTATAGGAGGTGCAACACCGGGTTCAACAGGTGCGGATAATGATAATAATACAGTACAGAACAATATTATTGGTACAGTTACAACAGGTATCTATGCAATTGGTACCAGCTCTGGCTCAACAGGAGGTAATGATAACCTTAATATTTCAGGGAATACGGTAAGTTTTGTTTCCTCAATTAGTGGATGTTACGGAATACGAGCTGGAAACACATTAAACTCTTCAGTGAGCTTAAATAACATCAGTATAGAGACATCAAGCGGAACCATGGTTGGTATATCATTGGAGACAGGGTTCATTTCATCTGTAGTAAACAGAAACCTGATAAGCAAGGTAAAAGCAACCAGTACGTCAGCCTTGCCTGTTTTAAGAGGAATTACATTAGCTACCGGACAAACAGGTAGTTCTGTTACGATAAGTAACAATGTTATTTATGACGTTATTGCTGCCTATTCAACTACCAACGCTGCATCAAATTGCACGGGTATTATGTTAGGAGCAGTTGGGGTGAGCACCACCACCACTACCACCACTGGCGGTGTAAATATGTATCACAATAGCATTAATCTTACAGGAAATGTAAACAGGAATGGATCATGTCTTCAGTATGGGGTGTTTGTTGGGGCAAACGTATCGAGCCTTGATTTCAGAAATAACGTTATCAGCAATGCGATTGTTAATATAAATGCTACACCAGGCACTTCAAAATCCTTTGCCGTTTACTCACTTGCTGCGAATACAGCATATTCCAACATGAATAACAACTGCTATTTCGTTGGAGCTACACAAGGAGTACTTGGCTACATAGGTGCAACTGATAGAACTACTTTAGCGGCAATTCAAACAGGGTTCGGTCAAAACGCCAGTTCAATTTCATCAAATCCCTTATTTAATGCATCAAACAACCTTCGCCCAACTGCTAGTTCTCCATTGCTAAATGCCGGAGTAACAATTGCGGGGCAAACTACAGATTTCAGAGGCACCACAAGAAGTGTAACTACTCCAACCATAGGTGCATATGAGTTGGGGGGAGAGTTTCTTTTACCTGTGATTTCATTTACAACGCTGTCTAATACTGCTTCTACGGCCAATAGAGTAGAAACAGGTTTTGCTACCATTACCGATGCTTCAGGTATCAATATAACTTCAGGTACACGCCCCAGACTTTACTTTAAGAAGTCAACCAACGCCAATACGTTTGCGGGAAACACCAGCGCAGACAATGGTTGGAAATGGGTTGAAGCAACAGATACCATTTCGCCTTTCGACTTTACCATTGATTATTCCTTGTTAACAAGCGGAGGGGTAACTCAAGGTGACATGATTCAATACTTTGTTGTAGCACAGGATATGGCATCTGTGCCCAATGTTACAGTAGCTAATGCTCAACTTCTTTCTGAACCGGCATCTGTTAATCTCAACAGTTCACATTTTCCTGCAAGCGGAAATATTAACAGCTACACTATCGCATTTCAGTTAAGTGGTACTTACTTGGTTGGAGCAGGCCAAACCTATACTTCACTAACAAATGACGGAGGCTTTTTTCAATATGTAAACAGCAATGTTGTTGCAGGTGATGTGGTAGCATTAATAACGTCTAACCTTTCTGAGACCGGTGCAATCGCTTTGAATCAAACTACAGAGTTCGGTGGAAGTAATTTTAAAATCAGCATTCAGCCTAGCGCTCCAAGCGTAAGAACCATAAGTGGAAATTACGTTGGTGGTTTAATTCGTTTGAACGGTGCTGACCGCGTATCGATTGATGGCAGGTTCAACAATAGCGGAACAGGTAATTACTTAACCATTGTGAATTCAGCAACCTCAGGTGTGACTGCCGCTGTTCAGTTAAGCAGTTTAGGCAACGGACAAGGTGCTACAAACAATACTATTCGTAACTGTACCTTCTCATTACCTCGAACAGGTCCTACCTCAATTGGTATTGCTGTTGGCGGAGTATTAGGTAATACAGGATCTGACAATGATTCTTTAGCAATTATGAACAATGTTATCCGTTCAGGTGCTTATGGTATTTACGTGGGTGGTAATATTGCTCCAAATACTACCGATGAGGTTGTTATCACCAGCAATATTATAGGTGGCGACACTTTAGCCACATCAGGTGCACTTTTAGCTAATATTACTGGACTTACATGCAATACTAATAGTGTATCAAATGTAATAAGCACTGCTGCTCCTTCAGCCCTTACTTTGAATGCAATAAAGAATGCATCCTTTGCAGGAAATACGATTACCAATGTTCAAGGAGCAGGCGGCAATACTACAGGCTTATCAATTGTTGGTGCAGATTCAAATATTATTGTAAGTAATAATGTGGTTAGGAATGTTTACTATACCAGTACAGGAGGTTACGGTGCAAGGGGTATTGATGTCAATACAACTTCTGCAAATAGTAATATATCTGTAATCAATAATGTGGTAAGCAATATTTTAGGAGATGGAGATCAGGATATTGAAGCATACAGTACTGCTGGTATTATGATCAGAAATACTTCTGGTAATGTAAAAGTGCATCATAATACAGTTCGTTTAGGTGGCGCAATAACAGTAGGCACATATACCTCTCGTTCCGCTGCATTCTATTCAGGAGCCTCTACCACCAACATTGATGTACGTAATAATATATTTACCAATGATATTGTAAAAACAAATATTACAGCTTCTGAAACATTTGCTATTTTTAATAATGCAACAACAAACAGTAACCTTACAGGTATAGCGTATAATAATTACGTTGCTACAGGATTTCAAGCCAGAACGGGTTACAGTTCAGGCGCTAACAGAAATACACTCAGCGATTGGAAATCAAATGTAACTTCAGATGTAACATCAACTTCGCGTATTGTTAACTTTATTGACACCACCCAATCTAATCTCAGGTTAGCAGGTTCTTCAAACGGAGATTTTTACCTCAGAAGTATTAATCTTAATAATTCACTTACTAATGCAGATTACGACAACGTAACCCGCAGACCTATTAGTTACATGGGTGCATTTGAAGGTTCAACTCCTTTAACCATGAGTGTAAATGCAGGTGTTGATACTGCTGTGTGCAGTGGTTCTTCTGTACAAATTGGCGCAGCCAACATTGTAACAGGAGGTATTGCACCTTATACCTATGCATGGAGCCCATCAGCCGGTAACACTTCGAACCCAAGTGTTTCACCTACATCTAACACCTCATACATTGTTACTGCTACAGATACTTTCGGATTTACAGCATATGACACTGTTTTTGTAACTGTGAATAGTCTGCCAAATTCCCCATCCGCAAGTGGACCTTCTAACCTGTGTGCAGGAAATACGGCCAATCTAACAGCTACTGGTACTGGTACGTTTAACTGGTTCAAAAATGCCACAGGTGGAACAGCTTTAGGTACAGGTAACAATTACACTACAGCAGCACTAAACACAAACGATAGTTTTTATGTGAGTGTTACTAATGCACAAGGATGTAGTAGTACCAGAACAAAGGTGAATGTGAACGTTACCTCGCCTGTTGCTCCTACAGTATCTAATGCCACTATATGCTCGGGTAATACTGCTTCACTAACTGCAATAGGCAATGGTACATTGAACTGGTTTAAAAATGCCGCAGGTGGATCAGCTCTCGCTACCGGTGCAAACTATACAACTGTTGTACTCAATTCAAATGATTCATTCTTTGTGCAGTCAACCCTTAATGGATGTACTAGCACCCGTACTCGTGTAAATGTAATTGTGAATGCAACACCTCTTGCACCATCAGTAGCAACTCCTGCTTCTATTTGTGAGGGTAGCAGTACTCAGGTTATTGCTTCTCCATCAGCAGGTACTACCCAATGGTTTACAGTTGCGACTAGCGGAACTGCTTTTTCTACAGGAGATACTTTAAACACATCTAACCTTACTGCGAATACTACATATTATGCGGGCAAATCGTCTGGAAGTTGTGTGAGTACTTCACGCACAGCTGTTACAGTTACAGTTAATGCGATTCCTGCACTACCATTAGTTGCAGGGGCTACATTATGTGACGGAGATTCAACTATTTTAACAGCAACTGGTTTTGCTACAGGCGACAGTATTATGTGGTACGATGCTGCTACTAATGGTAACATGTTAGGATCAGGTTCAGCTTACACTACTTCTGCACTTTCAGCTAATGCTACTTACTATGCAGGAATTAAATCAGCCGCAGGTTGTATAAATGCAGCCCGCACCTCTGCTTTAGTAACAGTGAACCCGATTCCTGCAGCACCTCAGGTAAACAACGAAACTGCTTGCGAGGGCACCAGTGCTACATTTGACTATAGCAATACAACAGGTAGCCTGAAATGGTATGATGCAGCCACCGGAGGAAGTGCGAGCCATACCGGTAATGTATTCAATACTGGTACTGTCACAGATAACGATACGTTCTATGTTTCGGTTACTGAACTTGGTTGTGAAAGCCCGCGCACTCAGACAGCAGTTGTGGTAACTAAACTTCCTGCTGTTCCTTCTGCTTCTAATACCAAAGTTTGTGAAGGATTAGCCGCATCATTAACAGCAACTTCGGGTACTGCAGATATCTTCTGGTATACTGATTTATTCGGAGGAAACCCCATTGATAGCGGTTCTACCATCAGTATAAACGGTATCACTCAAACTTCTATTTACTACGCAGAAGCACGTAACGGTGTTTGCGCAACTGCAGAACGTAAACCGGTTGTTGTAGTGTTTTACAATAAACCAAACGGAACATTTACAGTTCAGTCTCAATTTATGGGAGGCATTACCTTTACTCCTGCAACCGCTAATGGTTTAGCATACAATTGGAGCTTTGGTGACGGTAACAACTCAACAGTGGTTAACCCTACACACAAGTACACTACTAACGGTAATTACAACGTGAAGCTGGTAGTTGTAAATCCAACTTCAGGTTGTTCAGATTCTTCAACACAAGCTGTAAGTGTGGTGTCTGTTGGATTCGCTGATGCTAAGTCTAATAGCTTTAATGCAGAGGTATATCCTAATCCGTTTACAGGTTCAGCTCAATTAAGTTACACTTTACCGGTTGCTGAAACCGTAAGTATTCGTGTAGTAAATCTTCTTGGTCAGGAAGTAATGCAATTGCCTGCCGGAATTAAACAAGCCGGAACTCATCAGGTAGACTTTAATGCAACTAACCTGTCGTCAGGAGTTTATTATGTACGTTTGCAGGTAGGTAATACTCAACACACTTTACGTGTGGTGAAAGCCAACTAACCGGTAAATATATCTTTTGAAAGCCCCGCCATACAGCGGGGCTTTCTTTTTTATACCTTTGCTCATCATGACAATTAAAATCGGACTTATCAGAGAAGAAAAACAACCCGCTGATTTTCGGGTAGCGTTAAACCCACACCAGTGTGTAGAATTGATGCGTAAATTTCCTGACGTAGAAGTGGTGGTACAAAGCTCCAACTGGCGTTGTTTTTCTGATGATGCCTACCGTAAAGAAAGCTTACGGATTGTTGATGAAGTCCACGAGTGCGATGTATTGATGGGCATTAAAGAAATACCTAAAGAAAAACTAATTGCTGATAAAACGTATTTGTTTTTCAGCCATACTATAAAAAAGCAGCCCTACAACAGAGCCATGCTGCGTACAATACTTGAACGTAATATCCGCCTTATTGACTATGAATGTCTGACCTGGGAGAACGGTAGTCGTATACTCGGTTTCGGACGATTTGCAGGTATAGTAGGCATGCACAATGGCTTTCTAACCTGGGGAAAGAAATTTGGTTTGTATAACCTGAAACCGGCTTATGAATGCAAAAATTACCTTGACCTTAAGTTTCAATACAAGAACATTACTTTGCCTGCAATTAAAATTGCCATGTGCGGTGACGGGCGTGTTGCTCACGGAGCATTGGAACTATTGCGCTATCTTAAAATAAGAGAAGTGACCAAACAGGAATTTCAAGAGGGGAAATTTGATGAACCGGTTTTTGTTCACCTTCGTTCAGAGGATTATTATGCCCGTAAAGATGGAAAGGTGTGGGATAAGTCAGATTTTTATCACAATCCCGAAGAATACGAGAGCTCTTTTAAACCATACTATCAGGTAGCTGACATGATGGTGAATGCAATTTTCTGGCACCAGGGAATTCCTGCATTTTTTAGTAAAGAAGAAATGAAAGAAAGTGACTTTAATATTAAAGTCATAGCTGATATAACCTGTGATTTGAATGGCCCCATTCCTTCTACCACCAAAGCAACAACAATTGAAAACCCGGTTTACGGCTATCATCCGTTTTCAGAGAAAATTACCGAGCCTTTTCTTAAGCACACTGTAGATGTGATGGCTGTTGGAAATCTACCCTGCGAAGTTCCTGCCGATGCGTCAACAGAGTTTGGCGAATCCATGCTCAGGTATGTGATGCCCCACCTGCTAAATGAAGATGCAGATAGTATTATTCAAAGGGCAACCATAACTGAAAAAGGTAGTCTTACCGACCGCTACCAGTACCTTGCCGACTATGTAGAATAGTCTTCGGTTTTAAACTCTTTTAAACCGAAATTCGCAGCCATAAATTTTATTCATGGCTAAACGTACAGGTTTTAATAGCAATGGTCAGCTAAAGGATGAGGCACCTAAGGTAAAAATCACCAAAGAGTCGCTCAGACAAATGCTTTATATCTTTACTTACCTCCAACCTTACAGAAGTAAGTTTGTGTTGGGTATGGTGTTTATTGCCTTGTCAGCATTCTCCACGATGGTATTTCCTTACCTAATCGGGAAAATGATTGATGCAGCAGGTATAGGAGCTGATTCATCCGCAGCGGTTATGGCAAATCCTATTGCGCAACAGATGCCGGGTGAATGGAGTTTGAAGGATTTACACTTTGATTTAAATACGCTGGTGTTACTGTTGTTTGCGCAGTTGGTAGTGCAAATGGTATTTTCTTTTATGCGTATTTATTTGTTTACTGAAGTGGGAGAACGTTCATTAGCCGATTTACGTTCAGCAGTTTTTTCAAGATTGCTCACCATGCCAATGAGTTTTTTTTCTGAGCGAAGGGTAGGAGAATTATCCAGCAGAATTTCTTCCGATTTGTCTCAGATACAGGATACTATTTCATTTACACTTGCTGAGTTTCTGCGTGGCTTGTTTACTATGGTGGTGGGCTTAATCTTGATTTTCTGGATATCACCTGAACTGGCTTTGGTAATGCTCTCAGTGGTTCCTGTTATTGCGGTATTGGCCGTTGTGTTTGGAATGCGAATCAGGAAAATGTCGCGCAAGGCACAAGATCAGTTGGCAGAGTCTGGTACCATTGTGCAGGAAGCATTTCAAGGTATAGCTACTGTTAAAGCATTCACAGGTGAGGCCTTTGAACGTAACCGTTATACCAAAAGTGTCTATTCTGTTGTATCCATAGCCATAAGCAATGCGCGTTACAGAGGGGCCTTTGTATCGTTTATGATATTCAGTGTATTTGGGGCTATCGGTTTTGTTATTTGGTATGGTACGCGTATGATCCAATTGGGTGAAGGAGATTTAACCACAGGTAAACTTACCATGTTTGTCATCTTTTCAGCCTTTGTTGGCGGCACTTTTGCCGGGTTTGCCGATATGTTCAGTCAGTTGCAAAAAACTATAGGAGCAACACAACGTGTTCGTGAAATTATGCAGGAAAAAGGGGAGGATGTTCAACTGATGGAAAATACTGTAGTGCAGGAAAGTAATTTACTTAAAGGTGAGGTTGAGTTCACCAATGTGATGTTCAGTTACCCTTCGCGTAAAGACGTTCAGGTGCTCAGGGATATTAACCTAAAGGTAAAACCGGGAGAACAGATTGCTATTGTGGGGCCGAGCGGGGCAGGTAAGAGTACAGTCACCTCTTTACTATTGCAGTTTTATCAACCTGATGCGGGAGCGATTCTTTTTGACGGTAAACCGGCCGCTTCTTTCCCGTTAAGTGAACTCAGAAATCAAATGGCCTTGGTGCCACAAGATGTGATGTTGTTCGGTGGCAGTATTCTGGAGAATATTCTGTACGGCAAACCCGATGCAACTATACAGGAAGTGGAAGCTGCAGCCCGCAAAGCCAATGCACATGAATTTATTGCAGCATTTCCTGAAGCGTATGATACCATAGTAGGCGAAAGAGGGGTGAAGCTTTCAGGTGGGCAAAGGCAACGCATTGCTATTGCCAGAGCCATTCTTAAAAACCCTGCTATATTAATTTTGGATGAGGCCACATCTTCTCTCGATGCTGAATCTGAAAAGTTAGTTCAAGGGGCACTAGATAACCTGATGGAGAACAGAACGTCTTTCGTTATTGCACACAGATTGTCGACTATCAGAAATGCTTCACGCATTCTTGTTATTCATGATGGACGTATTGCAGAAGAAGGAAGTCATGAGCAACTCCTTACCAATGAAAACGGAGTGTACCGCAAATTGGTAAAGACGCAATTGGAGTTGTCGGAATAATAATGTTTCAAATCACTATATTTCAGCATTTTAAATTTTTATTCTTTTTAGGCATTACTTGGAAAATTAAAATTCTTGCATAAATTTGAAAAATCATAAAATCAAAATATAACAAATGAAAAAATTACTTTTATCAGCAGCTGTTATTGCAACATTGTTTGCAGGCTGTGGCAAAGACGATGAGAAGAAAGACACTACACCTGTTGCAGGTCCTCAGGTTCCTGTTGAATCAAAAAACACTTCACTTACTCAAAAATTCTCCGGTACAAAATGTCCTCCTTGTGGTGGATGGGGTTGGACAATGGCAGAAGAGTTGATTACTTACGGTGATGGAAAAGCACTTTATCTGGGTACATTTTCTCAGAACTTTGTAGCTGAAGGTTTCATTACTACTGTTGCCAATGATATGGATACCAAATGGGCTGCAGGCTCTAAAGGATATCCGGTTTTCTCTGTAAACGGTGAATTGAAAGTTAGCCGTTCTTCAGGTGTTAACACGACTGCTGAAAAAACAATGTCTAAAGATGCAATGGATGCTCATGCAGCTGCACCGGTTGTTGCTAATACAGGTGTGAAAATGACTATCTCAGGTAATAAATTAAGCGTAAAAGCTTCAGCCAAATTCTTTCAAGCTGGTAGCGGTGATTACAATGTAGCTTTCTATATTGTTGAGAACAACGCTATGTGGAAACAATCAGGACATGCTACAGGTGCTACCACGGCTATTCCTCACCACTACGTATTAAGAGGTTCAATGAACGGTACATGGGGTGAAACTATTTTCACAGGTTCTATTGCTGCCGGTACATACAAAGACATCAACAAAGAATTTACAATGGATCCTTCATGGGTTGCTGCTAACATGGATGTGTACGCAGTTATCTGGAAAAAGAATGGATCAGGATATGACTTCGTAAACGTTAGCAATGCTAAGTAAGAACGAGAGTACTTTCCATAAAAAAGAAAAGGAGGCCATTGGCCTCCTTTTCTTTTTTTATGCATTTATCATTTTTTCCAATGCAAACATTTCATCTCGTAACCTGGCGGCTTCCATAAAGTCCAGGTCTTTGGCTGCTTTCACCATTCTGGCTTTTGTCTCCTCCAAAGTTTTTTGCAATTGTTCCTTGTTCATGTATTTCACCACAGGATCTGCGGCTACGGATATTTCTTCCGGTTCAACATAAGCACCAGGTTCCAGCCCTTTATTGGCATTGGCCACGGTGGTTTGTTTCATGATGTCTTCTGTAGATTTTCTTATTGTACGCGGGGTAATGCCGTGTTCCTTGTTATATGCTATCTGTTTTTCTCTTCTGCGGTTGGTTTCCTCAATGGTTTGTTGCATGCTTCGGGTAATAGTGTCTGCATACATAATCACTTTCCCTTTTTCATTGCGTGCGGCTCGTCCTATGGTTTGAATAAGCGAACGGTTATTGCGCAGGAACCCTTCTTTATCTGCATCCAGAATGGCTACCAAAGATACTTCAGGTAAATCCAATCCTTCACGTAAAAGGTTTACTCCTATGAGCACATCAAATTTTCCTAAACGCAAATCGCGCAGAATTTCTACACGGTCCAGTGTTTTTACTTCAGAGTGTATGTAACGGCATTTCACATTCAGTTTAGCCATGTACTTGGCCAGTTCCTCAGCCATACGTTTGGTAAGTGTGGTTACTAAAATCCGATCGCCCATTTTAATGCGCTCATCAATTTCATCCAGCAAATCATCTACCTGATTACCTATAGGTCGTACTTCTATAACTGGGTCAAGTAAACCTGTAGGGCGAATAAGCTGTTCTACCACCACGCCTTCGCATTGTTGTATTTCATAATCACCCGGAGTGGCACTTACATAGATTACCTGTTTAATTAAAGACTCAAATTCATTGAAAGTGAGTGGCCGATTATCCATTGCTGCGGGCAATCTGAAACCATATTCAACGAGATTTTCTTTACGTGAACGGTCACCTCCGTACATGGCTCTTACTTGTGGCATGGACACATGGCTTTCGTCTACCACCAGTAAAAAGTCTTTCGGGAAATAATCAATCAGGCAAAACGGACGATCTCCGGGATTTCTTCGATCCATGTAACGGCTGTAGTTTTCAATGCCGCTGCAGTAACCTAATTCACGCATCATTTCAATGTCGAAAACCACACGGTCTTCCAAACGTTTGGCCTCCAGAAACCGCCCCTGATTTTTGAAATACTCCACCTGCTCCATCATGTCATCCTGAATCTGGTTGATGGCTTGATGCAGCCGTTCTTTGGGTGTTACGTATATGTTAGCAGGAAATATGGCTGCAGCTTCGGTCTTTTCTATTCGCTTGCCACTGGAGGGGTCAAATAGTTCAATTTCTTCAATTTCATTACCAAAGAAAGATACCCGTACACCGTAATCTGCATAAGCTAAAAATACATCCACCACATCGCCTTTTACCCGAAAGTTACCTCGTTTAAAATCTGCTGTTGTGCGTGAATACAGACTATCAACAAGCGAATACAATAGCTGATTGCGGTTGAGTTTTTGACCTGTATGCAATCGGATAATGCTGCCTTCGTAGTCACTTGGATTTCCCGCACCGTATATGCAGGATACCGAAGCAACAACCAATACATCTCTGCGCCCTGAAAGGAGAGAGGAAATGGTTTTTAAACGCATTTTTTCAATTTCCTCATTGATATTAAGGTCTTTTTCAATGTAAGTATTGCTGGTAGGTAAGTAAGCCTCCGGTTGATAATAATCGTAGTAGGAAACATAATACTCAACGGCATTATCCGGAAAAAATTGAGTGAATTCTCCATACAATTGTGCAACCAGTGTTTTGTTGTGACTAAGCACCAGCGTTGGCCGTTGTACTTTTTCAATAACATTGGCTATAGTAAACGTTTTTCCTGAACCGGTAACACCTAACAGGGTTTGAGCTTGGTCGCCTCTTAACAAGCCTTCATGAAGTTGTTTAATTGCATCAGGTTGGTCACCGGTTGGAACGTAGTCTGAAATGAGACGAAAAGGCATAGGTGAGTTTAAGCTAGAGGAAGTGTAAAGTAAAAATCAGATCCCTTTCCTTCTTCTGAGGTCAGATAAAGAGTTCCCCCGTTTCGATCTATAAAATCTTTGCAAAGAGAGAGACCAAGGCCAATGCCTTTTTCATTGTTTGTGCCATAAGTTGATTGTACATTTTCAAATTTAAAAAGTTGCTCTTTTTTATCTGCACTCATTCCAATTCCGCTATCCTTAACATGCACTTCTGCTAAATCATCTTTTTGTATACAAAAAATGGATATTGTATCTGATTTTTTACTGAATTTGATGGCATTAGATATAAGGTTACGAAGTACAAGTGTTACCATTTCTTTATCAGCTGAGACCTTTGCCATATCTGAGTTGTCGATTTGCAAAATTATACCTTTGTGCTGGGCCTGAGGTAGCATAAGCTTTACGGTAGTGTCAATACATTCAGTCAGCAGGAAAGGTTCTTTGTTTACCTCAATCCCGTTGAGTTGGGTATTGGCCCAAAAAAGCATGTTGTCAAGCAGATTCAACGTGTGGTCAATTTCATTTTGTACTGTTTGAACAATGTTTTTTTCCTCTTCGGATGAAATTAGTCCTTGCTCAAAAAGGCCGAGAGTAGATTTTACCGAGGCTAAAGGACCACGGTAATCGTGTGAAATAATGGAAAAAAGTTTATCTTTTACTTTATTTGATTCATCCAGATTTTGTGAAGAAATCTTAAGTTCAAGATTTATACGGTCGCGTTGTTTAATTGTTTTACGCAAGGCGAAAAGCAGGAAAATCATTATCAATAAAGCCAAAGAAACAACTAGAATAACAATATTCTGTTTTTTTACAGCATCATGTGAACTGGCTATCTCAACATCTTTCATTTCAACATCTTTAGTCAGTTCTTTTTTCTCTAACTGCGACTTTTCTAAATCGAACCTTACAGCCATTTCAGCTATATTGAGCAACTGTTCCTGTTGATATATGCTGTCTTTATAAAGTAATGCTTCACGCACCAGTTTATTGGCCATTCGATAGTCACCCTGTGCCTCATAGGTTTCTGAAAGTGTAGAAAGAACGTTAACCAAATGTTCTCTTAAATCAAGGTTGCGGGCAATGGCCATTGCTTTGTTTCCTGCTTCAAGGGCCATCGGATAATTTTGCATTTGATTGTAGGTTTCGGCTATACCTAATAGTGAGAAAGATTGTCCTCGTTTGTCTCCTGATTTTTCTTTGAGTTGTAATGCAATGTTAAAGGCCGATAAGGCATCTTTGTAACGGCCCTGTTGCAAAAAGATATCAGCCATATTATTTAAACTGGCTCCATGAGCTTTAACGTCTCCAGTTTCTTCACGAAGTTGTAAAGCTAGCCGGTGGTAAAACAAGGCAGAGTCTAACTGATGTTTACCTTGATAAAGTAAACCTATGTTATTGTATACTGAGCTTATTTTTGTTTTGTTTCCTGTTTTCAATCGTATTTTTAAGGCATCATTGTAATAGTGCAAGGCATTGTCATATTGTTTTTGCTTGTCATAAATGAGCCCGATGTTATTTAGGATGCTGCTGTAAAACTCAGAATTAAGTGTCTTAGGGTATATTTTCTCCGCTTCAAGGTAGGAGTGTAATGCTTTGTCGTATATGCCCTGCAGGTAAAAAATCACTCCGAAGTTGTTGTGTGCATCGGCCATACCTTCTTTATCATCTATTTCGGTGAATAGCTCCAGTGCATCTCCGTAAAAGGAGATAGCTTTTTTATATTCTCCTGAATATTCATAAAGGACACCGTAGTTTTTTAGTGAAGTTGCAATACCCTTTTTGTAACTCATTTTGCGAGCCATTTGCAATGCTTCCGACAGGTGATTAACCGCTTTGGCTGAATCTATATTCAAGTAAATATAACCCAATTGATTGAGGGTTTTGACACGGTTGGTGTCACTTAGATTAGTTTTCAAGAGTAGTTCCAAACTGTCTTTGTCCTGTGCGAGGCTATTGAGTGAGACGCAGGTTAGAAGAAGGAGAAGTATGATATTGCGCACTTGCATTACATGCCTATCTCTTTAAGAACATGGTCGGCTTTGGCTACTTTTTGAAGTACCCACAATACGTAACGGATGTCAACGCCAACGGAACGACTGTAATTTTCGTTCCAGGCATAATCGTTAATGGTAGCAGTAAATGCTCGGTCAAAGTTTACACCTATCAGATTTCCGTCAGCATCCAGAATAGGACTGCCGGAGTTGCCTCCCGTAGTGTCAAGATTGTATAGGAAATCAACTGGAACTTCGCCTAACTGAGCATGAGCATATGCTCCCCAATCTTTTGAACGATATAGTTCTTTGATAATTTCCAACATGGCATACTCATCGTTATCCTCTTTCTCCAATATGCCTTTAATGGTTGTGAATGGTTTGTGGTATTCGCCATCCTGCGGTCGGTAGCCGCGCACATAGCCATAGGTAAAACGTAAAGTGCCGTTGGCATCAGGTATAAAGGACGATTGCTTCCATTTTTGTTTTACCTCTACGTACCTCGACATAAGTGTTTTCAAATCAGCATCGCGTTTAGTATCGGTTTCATCTTGTGTAATGAAGACTTCATTGATTACACCGGCTAACTCAATAAGCGGGTCTTTAAATGTGAAAACTTTTTCAGGAGACTCTTTCATTAATTTAAGGCAGGCAGTAGCGTCTTTTAACTTGCTTTTTTCAACAGCTTTATCTACCCAGTCATTTACTGATTTTTCAATGTTGCTGTTCTTGATTTTTATTTTTGCGCGAATAGGATCAAGACGTGTATCATTGATACGATATGCATCAACCAGCATTTTCTTCAACACCGTTTTATCTACATCAGCATCAAAGTAATTGTAGCTGCGGGAGAAGCCATTTTTTAAATCATTTCCCTTACTTTTTAAGAATTCTTTTTGCTCTTCTTTGGTCAGTACTTTCATGTACTTGTCGTACTTGGCAATAAAACTGGCGGCATTAATCAGGCCCGATGCTCCGTAAATGTTGTCTATCCATAGGTTCAAAGGTGCATCTTTAAAAATGTCAGAATAGATAGCGTCAATTCGTGGCAACACATCACCGTAGAGATAAGTGAGTTCACGGTCGTTTTTGATGTAAGTACTGAGCATTTTTTCTTCTGCTCTTTTTTCTTCAGCTAACTGTGTGCGTTTGAAACCTTGAAGTTTGCCTTTGTAGTTTTTGGTTACGTTGGCCAGGCTTTTAATTTTGGAAGAAAAGAATATTTGTTTGCTACGGCTGTTTTTGCCTGCTTCCTGCATGGCTTTAATCTGGAAGTCGTACAGCGAAGAAATGAATGGCAACATGTAGTTTTGGTGGTATTCAAAAAATCCGGCAGGATAGTGCCTGAATGTTCGGCCAGGGTAGCCCAGAATGAAAATGAAATCATTCTCGTTTACCCCCTTCGGATTAATTTTCAAATGTTGAACAGGTTGGTACGGAACATTATCTTTGGAATAAGCTGCAGCTTTTCCGTCTTTTCCTACATAAGCTCTAAGTACTGCAAAGTCACCGGAATGGCGTGGCCACACCCAGTTATCACCCTCACCGCCAAACTCGCCAATGCTGCGCGGAGGAACATAAACTAAGCGCACATCTTTGAGTAATTTATAACGGAAGAGTACATAGGTTCGTCCAATGAACATTTCTGATATCTCACTTTGTAAGTCGGGGTATTTTTTGCGTTCAACTTCCAGTATGGACTCTACAGCATCTTCAATCAGTTTTTTTCTTTTTAAGGGGTCTGTCTCCGTTTTAGAACTGCTTAAAACTTTTTCCGAGACGTCTTCATACGATGCGGTAATTTTACATACCAAACCTCCGGCTAAACGCTCTTCACTTTTATCTTTTGCCAGAAAGCCGTTTTTGATGTAGTCGTTTACCGAATCACTGATGTTGGCTACAAAACTGAATGCACAGTGGTGATTGGTAATGATAAGTCCGTCAGGCGAAATGAAGGAGCCGGTGCAGCCTCCCACACGAACAATAGCATCCATAATGCTGGCTCCATTGGGATTGTATAATTGCTGGAATGGTATTCTTAGTCCCGCCTTTTTTAAATCCAGTTTGGAGAGTTCGGAGAGCGGAAACATTCCCTCATCTGTTTTGGCGGAAGTGAAAAGAACCACAGCCAAAGTGAATATCAGTAAACGTGTACGATTCATATTAATTTCAGAAAAGGCAAATATACTTGCCCGTTCACACAATTGCGCTATTCAAAGCGCTTAAAAGATTCCGGCTCAGGCTTTGTTCATAGTGCTTATCCAGCAGGTTATCTACCCACTGAATTCCACGGGAGGCATTGGTCAGAAAAATTTCATCAGCATCCAGCAGGTAGTCAAATGTAAGAACGCCCTCATTTACCTCAATTGATTGCTGATGAGCCAGCTCAATTATCTTTTTACGCATAATGCCCATAATGCAACCCTGATTGGCAGCGGGGGTAAACATTTTGCCTTTTTTTACTACAAAAACATTAGCACTTATAGCTTCAGCTATACAGCCCTTTTGATTCAGTATAAGGCACTCATCTAGTTGTTGTTCGTTTTTGTACAAACCTGCCAAAACATACAATAGGGCATTGTTCGTTTTGTAATTGGACAAGGAGGTGCAACTTTTAAACTGGCCCGTATAGATACCTAATTTTAATCCAGATTCATTGAAAGAGTAATGCGGCTCAGGATTTTCAGTGGCTTCGATAAAGTATCCGGTGCTGTTTTTCTCTGGGGCATAAAACCCATCACCCTTTCGGTAAACACAAAAACGAAGTCTGGCATTTTTAAAGGCATTGCTGGCCAGCAGGTAATGGGCTTGCTCACTGAAACGTTCGAAAGGTAATACGTCTTCCAAAGGCAGCCGCAATAATCGGGCGCCTGAATAAAGCCTGTTGTAATGCTCAGCTATCCACATTATTTTGCCGTTACAAGCCCGCATACTTTCAAAAAGACCATCTCCGTAGCGGAGAATCCGTTCAGTTACAGGAAAAACCAATTCATCCTCAGCACACACGTTTCCGTTAAAATTAATCAATCGCGTTTTCACTTGTTCACTTTTAAACGGTACACGTAATGGTGGATATATGGTGGGCAGGGGCGTATACTACCGGCAAAAGTTATTTCCAGATTTTTGCCTTTAAATAGCTGGAGGTAGTGTTTATTAGAACGAAAGTGCAAGGGTACCGGAATACCTTTTTTCATTTTATTGAAAAACCAATCCTGAGCCGAAATAATAATTTTATCAGGTATGTTCAGGTACATTTCTTCTACCAGAATAATGCTGCCTCCGGATTTAGTGCAACGTATCAGTTCATCCATATAAAACTCAGGACTAAACGTGTGGTGCATGGCCGATGCGGCTATGGAAGCATCAAATGTACTGTCAGCAAAGGGGAGTGCATCTTGTTTGTTTTCAATAAAGCTGAATCGCTTATTCAGGTCGTTTTGATTCAGATTCTGGTCGGGCACAACGTCTACCCCCACGATGGAGATGGCCGGCTTTTGCTCCAGCACTTCCAATGCAGTGTATCCGTTTCCGCAGCCAAAATCAAGTACCTCACCTGAATCGGGTAGAAGGGGTGCAATGTATCGGGCAATGTTGATGCTCCGTTGGCGAGATAATTTTTTGTAAAAGGGTAAAGAGGCAATAAACACCCTTCAAAGATTCCATTTTTTTGTGAGATTAACACACGATTCAATTTATGTTGCTGTAATTCAGAGGTGAATATAAGCCAATACCTAAAGTGCCTCATTATTTGGATTAAGTATTACTTTTGCCGCAAAAGAAAATTCTAACACAATTGTATATCATGAAAGAAGTATTTATTGTATCGGCTGTAAGAACGCCAATGGGAAGTTTTTCAGGAAGTTTATCTGCTTTAACTGCCCCGCAATTGGGAGCAGCGGCTATAAAATCAGCCATGGAAAAAGCGGGTATTGATGGAAGCCAAGTAAATGAAGTGTACATGGGTAATGTGCTTTCAGCAGGTGTCGGACAAGCCCCTGCCACACAAGCCATGATATTTGCCGGATTGCCGAATACAATTCCTTCTACCACAGTAAATAAAGTATGTGCCTCAGGTACTAAAGCAATTATGTTGGCAGCACAATCCATTATGTTAGGACAAAATGAAGTAGTGGTTGCCGGAGGAATGGAAAGCATGTCAAACGTACCTTACTACTTAGATAAAGCCCGTAACGGATACCGCTTAGGTAACGGTACTGTAATTGACGGGTTAATAAAAGACGGTTTGTGGGATGTTTACAACGACTACCACATGGGCAATGCTGCAGAGTTGTGTGCAAAAAAGTGTAACGTCTCCCGTGAAGATCAGGATGCCTACGCTATTGAGTCTTATAAACGCTCAGCCGCTGCTCATGCTGCGGGTAAGTTTGACCGTGAGATGGTACCTTTAGAAATTCCGGTGCGTGGTAAAGATCCTGTTGTGGTAAAAGCCGATGAAGATTTTACTAAGGTGAATTTTGATAAAATACCTGGTCTTAAACCTGTATTTATAAAAGACGGTACTGTAACTGCAGCCAACGCGTCAGCGTTGAATGATGGTGCTGCCGCTCTGGTTTTGATGAGCAAAGAAGCGGTGGAACGTACAGGTGCAAAACCTTTGGCCAAAATTTTATCTTTTGCTGATGCTGCTCAGGCTCCTGAGTGGTTTACCATGGCGCCATCCAAAGCTATTCCATTAGCATTGCAGCGTGCAGGAAAAAGCACTACCGATGTAGATTTTTACGAAATCAACGAGGCTTTCTCTGTGGTTTCTGTTGCAAATAACCGCGAAATGAAACTAGATCCGGCCAAAGTGAATGTTTACGGAGGTGCAGTATCGCTTGGTCATCCTTTGGGTTGCAGTGGTGCACGTATAGTGGTTACACTTATTTCAGTTCTTCATCAGGAGGGCGGAAAAGTGGGAGCCGCAGGTATTTGTAACGGAGGCGGAGGAGCATCAGCTATTGTGATTGAAAAGGTATAACTGTACCAAATAGTCACAATCTTTCGTTAATCGGGTGAATATGATAAAAAAGATACTTCTGGTATGTTTGACTTTACCAGTTTTTTCTGCTTTTGCGCAGAAACGTATTGATTCACTTCAAGTAGATTCCTTGCGCGACATGGAAATTCAGTTGCAAGGATTGTCACAAGAGTTTGTAAACTCACCCGATGAACGTACTCGTGTTAGCAGTGCTTACTATTTTGTAAAGACAATGGCCAGAGCTATGCGAACCCGTGGCTCGTATGAGTATCGCTTTGATTCCATTAAGTCGGTTTCTGTTTTGCGTGCTCCCGATAATTTGTTCAGAGTTTTTACCTGGCATTTGCGATTGGATAATGGTGTTTACCGTCAGTATGGTGTACTTCAAATGAATCCTGATAAATACCCCGGAAAAGGAATGGAGGAACGGGATGATTTGCGCATGTATTATCCGCTTATTGATCGTTCAGATAGTGTGTCGCATCCTGCTGATACACTACTCAGTCCTGAGTTTTGGTTCGGGGCTTTGTACTACAATATCATTCAGCGAAAAGTAGGTAAACAAACATTTTACTTTCTTTTCGGATACGATGGCAACGGTAAGGTGGGAGATAAAAAACTGGTTGACGTGCTCACATTTACAGATGGCAAGCCTCAATTCGGAGCACCCTTATTTCAGGTGAAAGGAAAAGTAAAAACCCGTTTTATCATAATATACAATCAGGAAGCCTCCGTATCTATTCGGTATTTACCCAAAGACAATATCATAACTTATGATCACCTGATGTCTCCATCTATGAAAGATTTTCAGGTCCCTGAGTTGTACATTCCTGATGGTACCTACGATTACATGGAATGGAAGGACAACATGTGGGTAGAACACGAGTTGTTGTTTGATAAGAAAAAACTGAAAACTAAAGAGTAGTTTTTTGTTCAAAGTGGTCACATAGTATTGCTGTGGCCACAGCAGCGTTCAGTGATTCTGCACCACCTTTTCCCGGAATGTGTAAAGGACGGTTAATTAGATGCACTATTTCTTTGCTGATGCCCTTGCCTTCATTTCCTATAATTAAAAATGCCGGAGTTTGAAGTGGAGCGGTATATACCGATTCGCCATTCAATAAGGCCCCATATACCGGAATGTTCTCGTACTTATTCAGCAGTTCAGCAATGTCTCCGTAAACAATATTTACCCGTCCTATGGAACCCATGGTGGAGTCTACTACTTTCGGGTTGTAGGCATCAACTGTATCTGAACTGCAAAAAATATTTTGAATTCCGTACCAGTCGGCAGTGCGGATTATTGTACCCAAATTACCTGGGTCCTGCAGGTTATCTAAAACCAAAGTCAGTGAACCAGAATCGAGATTAAGCGTATTTTTCGGGATATGAACCAGCATTATAACTTGCTGTGGAGCATTATGCCGGCTAAGTTTTTCCAGTTCTTTTTGAGTTACAATTACACAATCGCATCCTTCAGGTATAATTTGTGTATATTGCTCCAACCAATCGGCTGTGGCGTATATGCTGTTTATCCTTATTTTTGAACCAATGATATCACGGCAGGTTTTGTCTCCTTCAGCTATAAACAGCCCTTGCTGTTGCCGCTCTTTCTTTTCAGACAGTGAGCGTATCCGTTTAATGTCATTTTTACTTAGCATTGATTAAAGTTAAAGCAATATTACTGTTTTTATTAACGGCTGCACTGCTGTCGGGCTGCAATATTGTGAAAAATCTTGAGCCCAACCAAAAACTGTTGGTCAAAAATACCATAAAGGCCCCCGGTTTAACCGCTCAGCAAAAAGATGAACTGGAGGCATTGATAAAGCAGAAACCGAATACAAATATACTTGGTATGCGCATGTATTGCTGGTTTTACATCAACGGGAATAAGGGCAAACAGAGCGCGTGGATAAGACGATTTTTCAGAAGAGTGGGAGAGGCTCCTGTTATACTTGACTCAGGATTTGTGGTGAGCACACAAAAGCAGATGAAACAGTACATGTTTAACAAGGGGTATTATGCTGCTGAAGTTGCTGCTGAGATAAGTAAAGGCAGAAAAGCACGTGTTCATTATTCCATCAACACAGGTTCTCCCTACAAAATAGCAGTGTTGTATTACAATATCCCTGATTCTGATCTTGCCAATGTAATTTATGCCGATACCAGTAAAAGGGTACTGGAGATGGGGCAACACTATGACCTTAATAATTTATTGAAAGAGAAAAACAGAATTAATGATATTCTTCGGAATAACGGATATTTTTATTTTACTAAAGATTACATCACATTTGATGTTGATTCTAATTACAGGAACAATACGGTTAAACTCTCGCTAAACGTAAGAAATCCGGGAAACAAAAAACACCTGAAATTTTATTTACGTTTTGTTAAAGCAGAATTAAGCGATGAAGAGGAAATAAATCCGAAGTTAGACACCGTAGAATATAGGGGTGTAACTTATGTGTACAAAGGATACTTTGTAAAGCCTGAAATTATGGAACGCATGATTGATATCAAAGCGAATGAAATTTATAATCAGGCAAAGGTACAGGCCAGTTATTCCCGCTTGTTGGATATGCAGTTGTTCCGTTTTGTAAATATTGCTTTTGAAACCGTAGGAAGTGACACAAGTGGATGGATTAATTGCATTCTTCGTATGTCGCCACACTTGGTTAATGAGTTTGTAGAGGAACCTCAGCTTATAACCTCAGACCAAAATAGCGCATTAACCAACCGCAATTTCAGAAACTATGGTGTGGCCAATAATTTTATCTTCAGAAATAAAAATACATTCAGAAGAGGCGAAATTCTTCAACTTACCTGGCGGGCCGCACTTGAAATACAGCCTACCAATACCAATGGTGGCAGATACTTTAGTTCAGAACAATCTATCACAGCCAGTCTTATTCAGCCCAGGTTGCTCGGTTTGAGAGCCTTAGAAATCAGGAAAAATGCCAGCCGAAACAAAACAAGTTTTAATCTGGCCTTTACCTACGAAACCAATATTGATTTTGTGAGGCGATTGCTTACCGGTTCTTACAACTATCAACAAAGGCGTAATCTATTCACATATAGTTTTACTCCTTTGGAAGTTAGTTTTATTCAAACCAACCCTACACCACGCTTCAGTAGTTATTTGGATACGTTGCAGGATATTTTTCTGCGTAATCTGTTTTCCAATAACATGATTATGAACAATCGCTTTACAGTAGTATACAGTAACCAGCAAAAACATAGCGGAAGAAGTTACTGGTACATTATTTCTGATGTGGCTGAATTTGCAGGTAATGCCATCCATGCTGTTCAAAAACTTACAGGAGAATCTATTGATACCACATTAGGCAGTTATCGTTTTTTGGGCTTGAACTATTACCAATATTTCAGGTCAACATTGGATGTACGTTACAACACTATTTTTAATGAAAACACCTCAATGGTGTGTCGAACTTATTTTGGTTTAGGGGTGCCCTATGGGAATTCCAGAGTAATGCCTTTTGAACGAAGATTTTTTATGGGTGGAGCAAATGATTTGAGGGCATGGCGGCCACGTATTTTGGGGCCGGGAGGTTTTGCCAACAGTAATGGGACTCAAATCGACCGCTCCGGTGAAATAAAACTGGAAGCCAACATTGAATACAGATTTGATATTCTTGACCCATATCTGGAAGGTGCTTTTTTTACTGATGCAGGCAATATTTGGTTATCCAGAAAAGACCCTTCGTTCCCTGACGGAGAATTTAACTTTTCCCGTTTTACACAAGAGTACGCTATGGATGCCGGAATAGGTTTACGTTTAAATTTTAGTTTTTTTATATTCAGGTTAGATGGTGCAATTCCATTGAGAGACCCCGGCTATGCCGCAAACAAAAGATGGGTAATAAATAACATAGGTACTAACCGGTGGGTTAGAGATAATCTACAGTTGAATCTGGCTATCGGGTATCCGTTTTAGTAACGAATCAATTTAGTTGTTATAGATTCTCGTGCAGAAACAATTCGCAGCACATAAGTTCCGCTTTTCAAAAACTCGGTATCTATTTTAATTTCCTCTTCAGGGTTTTTCAGGTCGTGAGTTTGTGCATAAAGTTTATTTCCGGCTAAATCCATAATGGTAATTTCTACGCTGCCAGATATTGAATTTTGTAAAGTGATTGTTGTGCTGTTACCAAATGGGTTGGGATGGATAACTGCTGAGGTTTGTTTTGCCGTGTTGTTTGTTACAACAGCAATATTCGAGTATTCAAAGAATCCATCGTGATCCACTATTTTTAGCCTGTAGTAAACAATTGCTGCTGTGTGTGCGTACTCCCCGTCAATTGAATTGTAACTGCGAAGTGTGTTACTCATATCTGCGGCACTTACTGATTTGCCGGTGTATTCAAAATCCACTCCGTTATAAGAACGTTCTATTTCAAATCGCTCAGTGTTTTTTTCACTGGCAGTTTGCCATTGAAGTAAAATGTCTTTGTCCTGTTTGGTGGCAGTAAAGGACAGCAATTCTACAGGAAGTGGGGCATTAATATCTGTTCCGGTAAAAATAGAAAAGGAAGTATAAGGTGTGGTTGGTACAAATGTTCGATTGGTAGCATTTACAGTTGTTCCTGAGCAGGCACAACTCCAGTTGTTGATGTTGGGGGTGAGGCCGCTGTTTTTGGCCATACGTAAATCGGTTGTGGAAGGCACTGCTCCAAGCAAAGCATCACTGAAATACAAGGTAGGCCTGTAACTCATACCTGACGGGGTGGTGGAAGGTTCAATGCGCCAATAGCAATTGAACGCGTTTTTTCCCGGTATAGGCACGGGTGGGTTGTTACCACTGTAGTACCATACCGACACTGAGGCCGGTACGTTGGAGCCACCTGTCCAGGCTATAGAGGCAATGGTTTTACCTGCAAAGGTATATGTTGTGGTGGTGCCTGCTGCCGGTACTGCACTGGCTGTAGCCGCAGGTGGTGTGGTGGAAGTATTGAACTCATCAGCGCCTATATCTGTACCACCACCATTTACTGCTTGAGACCGTTCATCGCCAATATCTCCCTGCCAATCGTATTGTATACCGCTAATGGGCCAGCCTTTTCCATTCACATACCAACAAGCTGAATTGGCTGAATTAATGGTTAAATCTGATGTGGTGGTATTGGTAAATAAACTGGTTGCTGCCAGGTTGCCGGTACTTTCACACCAACTGAAACGATCGCTGGTGTTTTGAACGGTGTAATAATTGGCCCAAGTACGTGCTGCACTATTATGGTATATAGCTGTAGATGTATTTGGTACAACGTGTAAATTGTAGTTGATGGTTGCACCTGTAAAGATGCTGGTTGCGTTATACAATGAATAATTTGCACCCGAGCTGCTTCTTTTATTAAAGAAAATATTGTTTTGAACAGACATGGAAACATTAGTTCTATAGAAGCAAGCAGTTGCTTCAGTCAGTGTATTTGTTCCCTCTATTAGAACTGTATTGTAGTTACAGGTGTGGTTGGCCCCACCAATTATGCTAACTCCTCTAATATTTTGTGTAAGGTTATTATTATAATGGATAAAGTTATTTATGATATTAGCCGTGCCAAGATAAATATAAATGCCATTTGATATTGTTCCTGATGCTGATCCACTAATACCGATATCTGATATTCTATTCATGGATACAGTTAATCCTGAACCAGAAAAGTGTGTTATTCCACTAACCATAATATTAGCAGAAGTTGAGTTTTGGTTTTTGAGATTTGTTATTGTATTTTGATTAATATTGATTGTAGTACCTGTAGTTGTATAGTTGAATATACCAATTAGTGTTTGATAATAAGCACTATTTGTTGCTCCTGAGTACGTGGTTAAGTTTTTAATACTATTATTTTTAATTTCACTTTGATTGCCAATTACTCTAATGCCCCCCATATATGAGTACCCATCTGTTGTCCCAGCCCCATAACATAGCACATTTGATACGATATTGTCGTTAATATAAGTGTAAGAGAAGCCCGAATTATAAAGTATACCAATAAAGAGGTGATTTGCTGTGGAAACAGAAGAGCCAAGTTGAATGCTGTTGCTCACAGTACTACTTCCGACTGTGTTGTTTGATATGTAATCTGCAGCAGTGGTCATTAGATAAATCCCATAAAAAGCCAAAGGATATGAATTAGTAGTTGCAGTAAACTTTATACCCCCTATGCTATTATTCTTACACATAGCGTAGCTATTAGACGCGTAACTATATATACCGAATGCATGAGTATTAGTTGAACTTCCGGTGAATCCCGTCATTGTGATTATAATATTATCTGTTGAGGTTGTACTGCCAATTCGGTTTCCGATTGAGTCGCCAATACTAGCATTTCCGGATACTAAATAAATTCCTGAAAACACACTCCCAGTATTTCTTGTTGAAAAGTTAATATTGCTGATAATATTGCCTTGAATACTAGCAGTATCTGTAGAATTAGCGGTAATATAAATTGGGTAAAAAGAAGTTACTTGTGTAGAATTAATTGTGTACGTGCCTGTTCCTGCTGCTGAGCTGTAACCTATTGTATTGTTTATAATACGTACTTTTGAATAAGCATATTCAAGTATGCGAATCCCAAATTGACTAACATTGAATGCAACAATAGTAAATGTTGAAGTTTGGTATAACTTGTTTCCTTGTATTGTCCAATTATTTTGACCTACACCTTTATAAATACCATAAGAACTGTTATTTGTAGCAGTAAAATAATCGAAGATATTATTGTTTAGAATTGTTACATTATTACTATGGTCAAAAGTTCCTGTACCATCATCAGGAGCATATATTGCAATTATCTGCCCCGTACTAACATCCCCAATATTGTTATTGCTTATAAGAATGTTGTCATTGTTACTTGAAACATGGTCAATAAAGATGTTGCCTGTGTTTTTTACGTTACTATATAAATTAGCGTTTTTAATTGTAATGTTTGAAGCAGAATTAGTTATTCTGACTGTTGATGAAGTATTGATTCCCTGATGTGAAATAGTAATACTCTGACCGGAACTATTAACCCCATCAATTGTAATGTTATCAGAACCATTCAGAATTATTGCAGGAGAGTTTAAAGTTGTTGAGCAGCTTAATGTCACATTCGTATTAGGCGATATGTTGATAGACGAATAATTTGCTGAACCGCTTCCACTGGCATTTAATGTTGCTGATGCCGTAAGCGTATGGCTGGCTGTTAGAGTAATAGTTATTGCACCGGTGTGTGTTCCGTTGTTAATGGCGGTAAAAGCTGCAGTAAGTGTTGCATAATTGGTAGGCGGGCCGCCAGTTGAAACTACAACTTGTGCATTGGCAATAAACGAGACTATAACAAAAAGCAGACAAATGAGGCCGTATGTTTTACGTACCATTTTTTTAGGGGCTAGGAACACAAATTTACACAATTTTTCAACATTCCAATTTTAAGTTAAAAAATAAAGTGTTGAAAATTAGTTTAATGGCTAAGAGATAGTTTAACCAAAGAGGTTTTGCCATTGCACAACACACTTAAAAAATATAACCCTGAAGAGGCTTTGGATGGGAACTCTAATTTTACAGGAATATGTGCGTTGAGGGTGATTTCTTGCATTAACCACACTTTACCTGTTATATCCGTAAGCTCAAGGTGAGCAGGTATTTCCTGCCCCTCGGGTATTGTAATATAAAATGTGCCGCTTGTCGGAGACGGGTAAACAGCAATGGCACCGTTTGCCAGTGTTCGCTCAACTTTACGTATTTCAGAGTAACTGAAGGAACCATCGGCATCTACCATTTTGAGTCGGTAGTAGGTTATTGGCGTTGTAATTGGCGTTGCATCTTCAAAAGCATATTCTTGTGTACTAATACTGTTTCCGGCTGCTGCAAGGGTTCCTTTTTTTGAAAAGATGTTTCCATCTGTGCTGCGTTCAATGTCAAAATATGCGCTGTTTTGTTCGCTGGCAGTTGCCCAGGTTAATTGTGCTTTATCTTGATAGGGTGTTGCCGTAAAACTCAATAAAGCCACAGGTAACGGGTTGTTGTTGTCGGTTGCTGTGAAAAAGGAAAAGGACGTATAACTGGCAGAATTGTTAAAGGAATAGGTGTTAGCATCCATGTTGGTACTGCTGCAGGCACAACTCCATCCGCTGGGAGCGTTGGAACTGTTTTTAGCCATGCGTAAATCTAAGGTAGAGGGCACGGCTCCCATCACCGCAGGAGACATCCACAGTTTTAGTTTATAATTCAAATCGGCTGTTGCTGTAGCATCTATTTTCCAATAGCAGTTGGCTGCATTTTTACCGGGAATAGGGTAGGGAGGATTGTTGCCGGAGTAGTACAAAACTGTAGGTTGAGCGGTTGGTAAAGTAGAGCCGGTTTGCCAGTCAATTTGTGCAATGGTTCGTCCGCCAAAAACATACACCGAAGATTGCCCTGCGGCAAATGTACCCGTATGTGTAGCTGCAGGTGGTGCAACGGTTGGTACCACTTCATCGGCACCAATATCGGTGGCTCCGTCACTTAATGAGGCTGAGCGATCACCGTTGGATAAGTCAAAGTCATAATCAAGTCCTGCAACGGGCCAACCTTTTCCATTTACATACCATACTAAATTATTGCTTTCATTTAAATGCAAATCCCCTGTTGTAGCATTTAAGAAAAACAAGCTGGGGTCAATGGTTGATGTTGGTACGGCCCAGCTGTATTTATCTCCTGCAAAAGTGGATGCATAAGTTGAACTCCAGTTGTAATTCACAGAGCTGCTTCTGGCAATGGCTGAAAGAGAGGGTACAACATAAAGGTTATAATTAAAAACCGCTGTTGTTGACGTGGGTAAACCTGTAGTTAAAATTGCACTGTGATTCCCTCCTCCCGAACGGTTTTGGTAGAAAATATTATTGAGAAATTTGTTTTGTGTTCCACTGCTGCTGGCAGTTGTTTTGATGCAACTACTTAGTACTAAAGATGCATTTGTGCCGGCAAGATAAATGGAATTATAATATGCATTAAGTGCGCCCGTATGATAGTTTTCAATTCCATATAAATTTTTTACAGTGGAGTTAATACTTATCATATTATTTTGTAAAACCCGGCTTCGGTCAGTATGGAGGCTAATACCTGTTATTAATGCATTATTGCTTTGAGATGAGTTGTACAGGTTGTAAATTTTATTGGCATCATATACATAAGTTGCTAAAGAAGAATCATTGATACCTGTTACTGTTGTAGTGCCGCTCCCAGTATAAGAATTAGTAAGACCAAAAATTGTATTTTGTTGTATGATTCCTGAACCACTTCCACCGGCACCTATATTTATACCGGAAAGTGCAATATCGATTTGTGCAGATGTATTTGATTTACTATTTGTTTGCAAAACTTCAATAGTGTTGCCTGTTATGGATGCGTTAACTCCTCCTTGTGAAAAAATGCCACATAATTTTGTGGCTCCGGTATCTATGACGTTAATGTATTTAACATTGTTACTCGTGATGTTGCCATTATTCATACACCATATTCCATTCACATCATGCCCCGCAGAGGAAAAACCTGAGGAGTGGGATAGAGTTAATGAAAATGTAGAGCCCGGGCCATTTTCAATCCAATTGTTAGTAATTTGAACTCCGGGTGTTGAAGGGTAAGCTTGAATTCCGTTTAGTCTTACTTTTGCAGTAGCAGCACTGCAAACTACATTAATATTTCCAACTTTATTGTTGTTGATTAATGTGCCCGATGCTCTGTAATGTATGCCATTTATTGTTGTACCAGGTGCTGTACTGCTAACATTCTCATTGAATATAGCTATGCTTGTTGAAGCTGTATAACCAATGAAATTGCCATAGGTAGTTCCTACGTTTATTTTCCCCGAAGCAGCCCAGATGCCTGAAAAAATTCCCGGTCCGTAACCATTCAAACCTGTGTTTTGTCCTTTAGAAGTAAAAATAATGCTTCGTATTACATTACTATCAATAATAGAAGAATTAGTATTACTTGAACTGATATAAAGTGTAATCCCCCAAAAAGGACAGTCTCCGTTACTTATAAGATTATAATTTCCAGTTTGAGCAGAACTGGCAAAGCCAATTGTATTTCCCCTTATGGTGAAATCAGAGTTGTATGTCGGGCTGTAAATCCAAATAGCACCATGATAATATCCACTTGCTGTTGATGTTCTGCTTGAGGTCTGAAAAAACCTATTTCCGGTTATAGTCCATCCTGTATGTCCATCTAAAGCATAAACCCCAAAGGAATGTCTGGTTGCACTGAAAAAATTAAATATGTTATTATTGGAGATAGTAATGTTGTTAGAAAATGTGGAAGTAGAGGCATTTCCAACTCCTGAAATGGCGTGTTTTGCTGTGCCGGTTGAGCCACCAATGTCACAGCCGGTTATCGTATTATTGTTATTATTTGCAGTTGAAGAAAAGGTTATAACGCCCCACTCAGCAGATGTACTTGTATGGTTACTATATAATTTGCAATTTTTTATGGTATTGTTTGAAGCCCCATTGGTAAAATTCAAAACAGTACCATTTGATCCTGTGGTGTTATTAAAAGTAAGACTGGCAGCAGATGTGTTTTTCCCATCAATCGTCACATTATCTGCTCCGTTTAAAATTAAAAGCGGATTATCAAAAAAACCGGAGTTGGAAATTATAAAATGGCCTGAATTTACAGTGATAAGGATAGACGTATAATTGGCTCCACCTGAACCACTAGCTACAAGTGATGCAGATGAACCATAAGAGTTGGATGCAGTAACAAGAACAGTTATTGCCCCCCCATGTGTACCACTATTAATTGCATTAATTGCACCCTGTAAATTGGAGTAAGTTGATGAACCGCCAACGGTTCCGCTCACAGTAACCTGAGCATTTATTGCGTTTGCAGTGACTAATGCGAGTAAAAATAATATTAAACGTAGAGGTCTCATTGGGTTTGTTAAAGCGAATTTATGTAAAATAGGCTTATAAGCAAATGATTAAGCTACTTTATTCAATACAGGCTGAACGCAATAACAGTTGCATCAAAGACTAAAATCGACCGGAGCAATACCCTTGCTTATCAGGTAGGCGTTAGTTTTGGAGAAAGGTTTTGAACCCAGAAAACCGTTGTGTGCCGAAAGAGGAGAGGGGTGGGCTGAGGCTATAACATGGTGTTTACTTTCATCAATCAACGCACGTTTACTTTGAGCATAACGACCCCACAGAATAAAAACAACGTGTGTTTTGTGTTTCGAAATAGCCTGAATGGTTTTATCGGTAAAAATTTCCCAACCCTTGTTTTGATGAGAACCGGCTTCATGCGCTCTTACAGTTAAGGTAGCGTTGAGCAGCAATATGCCTTGTTGTGCCCATGAACTTAAATCTCCGTGAGTGGGGATAGGAATATTTAAATCTGCCTGGAGTTCTTTAAAAATGTTGACTAAAGAGGGCGGAGGTTTAACTCCTCGGTTAACAGAAAAACATAAGCCGTTGGCTTGTCCCGGCCCGTGGTAGGGGTCTTGCCCCAATATCACTACTTTAACGTTATCAAATGGAGTTGCATCAAATGCTGCAAAAATTTGCTTGCCGGGGGGATAGATAATTTTTCCGCTGTTTTTTTCGGCTACGAGAAATGTTTTGAGTGAGGCAAAATAGGCTGAGTCAAACTCTTCATGCAGTAGTTTTTTCCAGCTTTCATCCAATTGAACAGATGAGGAGGCCATGGTTTAAACTTTTACCACCCAGCCAAAAGTATCAGCGATTCGGGCTGTTTTAATATCTTCCATGGTTTGCTTCAGCATCTTTGAAACCACCCTAGTTTCTGCTTCAGGAAGTTCATAATCTTTGCCTTTATATCCTATAGTAGATATTGGAGCAATGGTGGCTGCCGTACCCGTACCGAATGCGTCCGTCAGTTTACCTTGTTTACAAGCCTCTATTACTTCAGTTATTTCCACTTTACGTTCTTCAACCATGTAACCGTTGTGGCGTAAAATTTCAATGCATGATTTACGGGTTACCCCATCCAGAATGTTGCCATCCAGTTGTGGTGTTACTATTGTTCCATCAATTTCAAAAAACAGGTTGGTGGTACCGGATTCTTCTACGTAAGTAAAATCACGCCCGTCCATCCATATAATCTGATCGTATCCTTCTTTTTGTGCCTCCAGTGTGGGCAACATGGAAATTCCGTAGTTGCCGGCAGCTTTGGCAAAGCCTGCGCCTCCATCAAAAGAGCGTACATATTTATCAGCTACCTTTACCCTGAGTGGCTTATTGTAATAAGCATTTACAGGGCAACAGAAAATCATAAAGGAATAGTTAGAGGATGGGCGTACACCAATAAAATCATCTGTAGCAAACATAAAAGGACGCACATATAGTCCGCTCCCTTCTTTGGTAGGAATCCAGTTGATGTCTTTAGCGATAAGCGCTTTTAACCCGGCCATAAAAATATCTTCGGGTATTTCAGGCATGCACATTCTGCGTGCCGAGACATTCAAACGGGCCCAGTTTTCAAGAGGTCTGAATAAAAGTGCTTCCCCTTGGGTATTTTTATAAGCTTTCATACCTTCAAAAATTCCCTGACCGTAGTGTATTACACTCATAGCCGGACTGAACGGGATAGGGCCAAAGGGAATTATGCGCGCATTTTGCCAATTTCCCTCACTGTAATCAACACAAAACATGTGATCGGTAAATATTTTCCCGAACTGCACATTATCAAAATCGCATTGGTCTATTCGAGAGGAGGTAGAGGTTGTTACTTTTATTTCCATGTAAAAACCCTTTGTTGGGGTGGCCAAATTTCGTGTAATTTGCTTCGAAAACAAATTATGAGTACAGATAATTCCACCCGGCCAGATTTGCATGCAATTGCTATGCTTTTTGATGAGCCGTTAATCGTTCACAGAGTTGCAGTTAAGTCTGATGAAATAAGCCTACCCAAGTATGTGGGAGCTAACCAAAAGGGGCTGGTGTTTCTTCGGGCACTAACAGATACCCAAAATGAAATACTTGATCAGTTGTTGAATGATATTATAGTTAAGGGGCTAAAATATACTGAAGATGATTGCGCACTTATTACATGGGACAAAAACTTTGGATGGAATGAACTGAAGTCAGTTACATCAGTTAAACACCTGATCCTTTTTGGTGTTGAGCCTCAGCAATTAGGCATCAAAAGAAATGCAACAGAGAAATATGTTTCCTTTTTTATTGAAGATACAAAGGTGATAACAGCTGATTCATTGCAAAAGATAAGTGATGATGTGAATGTGAAGAAGAAGTTCTGGCAGGCATTACAAACCATTTTAAAAAAGTAAGATGAAAAATCTTGTTTTCGCCTCACACAATGCACACAAAGTAAAAGAGATAAATCAGTTACTGGACGGCAAATACAACGTACAGTCATTGGCTGAAAGCGGTTTTACCGAGGAAATTGAAGAGACCGGCAGCACTTTAACGGAGAACGCACTATTAAAAGCCAGATCTATTTATAGCAAGTTACATTGCGATTGTTTTGCCGATGATACAGGTTTGGAGGTAGATGCCTTGGAGGGGCGACCGGGTGTTTATTCCGCCAGGTATGCCGGTGAGCCTAAAAACGACAGGAATAATATTCTTTTACTGTTGCAGGAATTGCAGGGAATAAAGAAAAGAACAGCCAGATTTAAGACAGTTATAGCATTGATTCTGGAAGGGAAAGAGTACCTGTTCGAAGGAGTAATTGAGGGCACTATTTCAGAAGAGATGAGGGGAAATAACGGGTTTGGTTATGACCCTGTTTTTATTCCGGCAGGTAACCATACAACCTTTGCTGAAATGACAGCCGTGCAAAAGAATGACATCAGTCACAGGGCAATAGCAGTAAGAAAGTTAGCTGATTTTTTGTGTTCGGTATAGAATTTACGCCTGTCCTCTTTCCGCTTTTTTAGCTTTCAGATTCTTTTCACGCATAAAATTACTCTCATTCTTATTTTGTTGAATGAGAAACTCAGGAACAAAGCAAAGAATTAAAGCTATACCCGAAACAGTAAGCAGGTGATTCATTACAGGAGCGTCTTTCATAATGAACCCCATAATAACAAAAATGATATTGATGAGGTAAAGGAGCAAGGAGGCTTCTGCATGGTTTAAACCAAGTTGTAGAATCGAATGGTGTAAGTGGTTTTGGTCAGCTTTTAAAGGAGATTGACGTTTCACCACACGAAGAATAAACACTCGCAATGTATCTGCCAAAGGTAATATAAGGATAGAAATAGCAATGGAAGGTAAAGTCCCTGAGTTAAAGCTGAAGTTGATTGGTTTTACTGAAGCTGAATTAATGAAAACTAAAGTGAAAATGGAGATGATGAATCCTATAGTTAGTGCACCGGAATCTCCCATAAAGATGCGTGCAGGGTTAAAATTATAGAATAAGAAACCCAACAAAGCTCCTGCAAGTCCGAATGCGATAACTGACCAACCTATATAGCCTATAAAGTTGAACCATATACCAAAGGTGAGTGCGGTAATCATTCCTATTCCCCCGGCTAGTCCGTCAATGCCATCAATGAGGTTGAAGGAGTTGGTAATTACAATGATGGTGAAGGTGGTAATGAGAAAACTGGCTACATAAGGAATTTCATGTATTCCAAAAATGCCGTAGAAGGAAGATATACGTATGTCTGACCCCAAAATTATGATGATGGCAGCCAAAATCTGAGAAATTAATTTTTTGTAGGGAGTAAGTTTTACCAAATCATCTTTAAGGCCCGAGAAGAAAAGTACGAACAAAGCAGCTTCAAAGTACTGTAAACGTGGAAGGTCGGTCCATATGCCCCAGAGTGTGGTAGAGAAAAAGAAACCGGCAAAGATGGCTAATCCACCCAAACGGGGAATGTCTTCACTATGAATTTTCCGTTCATCAGGCACATCGTACAATCCTTTCATGGTTGAAACCATGCGTATAGTGGGGATGGCGAATATTACTACCGCAAGAGCAGTGAAAAAAGATAGGATTAAATTTATCATGCGGTCTTTTTTTTGTTTTGGCAAATATCAGTTTTAAGCCCTTAGTCTTCAAAAATATTTATCCTCACTAATGCTATGTTCGTCTAATTTAGTGTAATATGGTATTTGCAGTTTTTTGTAAAATTTCCTCAGCTCTTTTTTGGGTAGAAGCTTCAGCATAAGTACGTAATACCGGTTCTGTACCGCTTGGTCGTATCATTACCCATTCTCCGTTCCCCAAATGGAACTTATACCCGTCTAAATCTTCTGTGCTCTCAACAATTAAATCGTCAAATGCTTTATACATTCCCTTTTTACAATTGCTTATAATTTCCTGCTTTTTTTCTTCTTTAATGTGAAGGTCGCTACGTTCCATGGAGAAAGTACCGGTTACTTCATAAACCTCCTGAATGAGTTCATCAAGTGATTTTCCGGTTTTGGCCATAAACTCCCAAAGAGTAATACCAATCCATATGCCGTCACGCTCAGGAATGTGGCCGGTAATGGCAATACCACCTGATTCTTCCCCACCTACCAAAACATTCTCAACAATCATATACTCACAAATGTATTTGAACCCGATTTTGGTGATTTGTACAGGTAGGCTATAAGCCTCACAAAGTTTAGCAACTTTACTGGTGGCACTAAAGGTGGTGATAACTTTACCTGAAAGTCCTTTGTACTTGTGCAGGTAATGAACCAATAGGAGAATGATGTGATGGGAGTCAACAAACTCTCCTTTTTTGTTATAGAGTCCGATACGATCAGCATCACCGTCTGTCACAAGACCACAGTCAATTTCTTCCGACAATCGAATCATGTCAGAAAATTCCTGCAGGTTTTTATGAATTGGTTCCGGGGCTTGTCCCATAAACCCGGGGTTATAATCACAGTGTAGGAAGGTAGCTTCCGGGAAAAGTCGTCTGATTACATTTTGTCCTGCCCCATACATAGCATCGTAAGCGAGCTCTAGCTTTTTATCTTTTATTAATTGAATGTCGAAATTCTTTTCTATGTGTTCACAGTACAAGTCTTCCAGATTAACGTATTCAATTTTTTTATCAGCAACGGCTTTGCTGAAATCAGCCATGTTCCCGTCAAAAGTATCAGGTATAAGTGATTCAACCTCATCTATCATGGCTGGTGTGGCAGGGCCCCCGTAAGAAGCTTTGATTTTAAAACCGTTGTAAGAGGGTGGGTTATGGCTGGCTGTAATAATGATACCTGCATCGGCTTTGTAATGAACAGTTCCCAAAGAAATCATAGGAGTTGATACAAAATCTTTGGCCAGAAATACCTTAATCCCATGAGCAACTAAAATAGCCGCAGTGGTTTCAGCAAACATTTCTCCGGCAAAACGACAGTCGTGGCCAACAACAGCAATAGGATTTGAGTTATTTTTCTTTAACCACACAGCGGTGGCCTGAGCAACTCTGCTTACATTTTCTAATGTAAAATCCTGCGCAATAATTCCTCTCCATCCGTCAGTTCCGAATTTAATTTTCATATCAGTAACGTTTAATTATTTTTTACAAAAGTGGTTATCTGTGTCCAGGAATCGGCACCCCGCAATGCATTGAGGTATTTAAGCGATTCACCGTATTGGATTTTTTGTTTATTGATTTCAATAATAGTGAGCTCAAATCTCTTAGAAGTAATGTCATTTTCAAACAACTTGAAATCTTCCCCCTGAAAGTCGGCAAACTGAATTTCTTTAAGTGGTTTTCCGTGATTGAAAAGTTTTACTGAAACAGGGGTGTACTCAAAAAACTCTTCGTTTTTTCGCCACAGTTCCACTATTTCAATGCCGGTGATACGTAACTGTGAGTAAGCATCAACAGGCGACTTTTGCATTACAGAGTCATAAAGTTCTTTGTCGTTGCGCAATGCTTTTTCTATGCGGTTAATGATTTCAGTGTTGCCGTTGTGTTGCACATCTCGGTCAATGTTGTAACGCACCAGTTTTTCAGTTTTAAAACAAGGTAATTCTTCTGTTTTTTTTGTTTTGTAATCGGTATTTTGCAGAATGTAAATGGCCTCTTGTTTGTCATGCAGTACCTTTTTACCAAATTGAATTAATCTGTAAACATACCGTCTGCTTTTTATGGCGTCCCAATGGCTGAAATTTGCAGAGCCGTTGGCATTGCAGCTGATAGTGTTTTGAGTTAAAGTTTCGAAAATTTCCTGAAAATCAACATATCCATAAGACACCACTTTACCGCTTAAATCAAAATCGGATAAGGTGACACCCATAGGATAAAAAGTGAACCTGCCTTTTTTGAGGGTCCACAATTCATGTATAAAGATTGACTTGGAATAAGACATGCGGCTGTTGTTGCTTTGTTCAATCTGCTGTAGGGTGGAAGGAGATATTTCCACGTCTTTCTTCGGAGAGTCATACAACTTTACTTCTCCTGAAAGGATTTTATCGTACAGAAAAGCAGGCAATGCAGTAGCTAAATTAAAGCCCATGGTATCAGGTTGTTCAGCGGAAAATAACTGAATAATGACCGGCTTTTGAACGTATGCCGCAGCTTTTTCAGAATACGTAAGCAGGAGGAATAAAGAAAGAAATGTGAAAAAATGAGTCTTACGCAAATGCATTTTCTCCTGTTATTTCCATTCCCAGAATAAGCAAGTGCACATCATGGGTACCTTCATAGGTAATTACTGATTCCAGATTCATCATGTGGCGCATAATCGGATACTCACCTGTTATGCCCATCCCGCCATGTATCTGACGTGCTTCGCGGGCTATATTCAGGGCTATTTCCACGTTGTTTCTTTTGCACATAGATATTTGTGCAGGAGTGGCTTTACCATCATTCATCAGTGTGCCCACTCTCCATGCCAATAACTGGGCTTTAGTAATTTCAGTAACCATTTCGGCCAGTTTCTTTTGTTGTAACTGAAAACCTGCAATTGGGCGCCCAAACTGAATACGTTCTTTAGAATAACGAAGAGCTGAGTCATAACAATCCATTGCTGCTCCCAAAGCCCCCCAACTAATACCATAGCGGGCTGAATTGAGGCAGGTTAAAGGACCTTTTAAACCCTCTACACCGGGTAAAAGGTTTTCTTTCGGAACTTTTACATTGTCAAAAACCAGCTCTCCGGTAGCAGATGCGCGTAATGACCATTTGTTGTGTGTTTCAGGTGTTGTAAAACCGGCCATACCTCGCTCTACAATTATACCTCTTATTTTTCCCTGTTCATTTTTAGCCCACACTACAGCGATATCTGCAAATGGCGCATTGGAAATCCACATTTTTGCACCGTTGAGCAAATAATGGTCGCCCATGTCTTTAATGTTGGTGGTCATGCCACCCGGGTTAGAGCCATGGTCAGGTTCAGTTAATCCGAAGCAACCCATTAACTCGCCTTTAGCCAACTTTGGGAGGTATTTTCTTTTTTGTTCCTCAGAGCCGAATTTAAAAATGGGGTACATTACCAAAGAACCTTGTACGGAAGCTGTTGAGCGAATACCTGAGTCACACCTTTCCAGTTCCTGCATAATAAGTCCGTAGGAGATGTAGTCAAGTCCACCGCAACCATACTCCACTGGTAGTTGTGCTCCGAAGGCGCCTATTTCACCCAATCCTTTTAAAAGGTGATGTGGAAACTGAGCTTTTTGAGCTGCATCTTCAATAATGGGGGAGATATGCTTTTTTACCCAATCACGAACAGTGTTGCGAATTAGTTTGTGCTCTTCAGTTAGTAAATCGTCAACCATGTAAAAGTCGGGTTGAACGTATAAATCTGCTTTGCTGGCAGAGTGAAATGAATGTTCTGATGACATATTTAAACTCATTGATTTTCTTTTTGTAGGTTGCGAAGGTAATAATTACCTTTCACAAGGTTTTCTTTTGTGGAATATTTGCTGACGAATGAACTAACAATGGGGATTATTGAAATAAAAAATATCAGTATTTGGGCTCGAATAGGTTGGTATGATGAAGAATTGCTAATTGCCAATGAGTTCCGTATTTCAGTCAAATTATGGGTGCGTGTTAATGAGAATATAAGCGAGCTAAATGAAACTGTAGATTATGCAAGTGTATCTAACAGCATTAAAATAGTTTTTCAACAGCCTGTTACCTTACTTGAGCAAATTAATGAACACATTGCTTTTAGTATTTTAAATGACTTTCAAGTTGTTGATAAATTGGTTGTTAAGGTAAAAAAGATGCATCCCTCCATAGGTGTAAAAGCCAATAGTGTAAGTTATAAAAAAGAATGGCACAGGTTGACATAATAAAATTGTGTAATATTTTTAAATATTTTAAATACCTTAGCCGTACTTTCAAATAAGCCTACTAATAACAATGACCTTAAACTGTATATTGGTTGATGATGATAACCTGAGTATAAAAATCATCAAGAGTTTTGTTCAGCAGACAGGTTTTCTGAATCTGTTAGGTGAATTTACAGATGGTATAGAAGCGGCAAACTATATCAACAACTCAAAGAACAAGAACATAGATATTATGTTTTTGGATATTCAAATGCCCGGCATGACGGGTATGGAGTTGTTGCGTACGTTCGAAAACTTACCCCAGATAATTTTAATCAGTGGTCATGATAATCATGCAATTGAAGCATTTGAGCAGGGAGTTACTGATTATTTGTTAAAGCCTGTTACTTACCCTCGCTTCCTAAAAGCCGTTAACAGGGCAAAAGAGGAAATTGAGGCACTGCAACAAAGTATTGTATCCAACAACAACAACCATATTTTTATCAAACAAGCCTACAATCTGTTAAAGATTGATAATGACTCTATCTTTTGGGTAGAAGCATTGGGTGACTATATCAACATTTTTACAGATAAAGATAAATATACCGTACACTCTACAATGAAAAATATCGAGAGCAAATTGCCCAAAGATAAATTCCTTAGAGTACATCGTTCTTTTATTGTCAATACGAATAAGATTGAAAAAGTTGATTTGGATGATGGGTTGCTGGTAGTCGAGAAAAAACTGATTCCCATTGGTATCTCATACAAAGAAACTCTCTTGAAAACACTTAATGCTATATAACCATGCTCTGCTGTTCACTACAATCAAAAAAAGAATATGGGCAAAGCAAAGGTGCTTATTGTAGAAGATGAGCGCATCATAGCCAAAGACATTGAAAGAGGACTAATCACTCTGGGGTATGATGTAGTTGGCTTTGCACAAGATAGCTTAGAGGCCATATCGAAAGTAAAATCCTTGCGACCAGATGTTGTATTAATGGACGTGTACATTGATGGTGATATTGACGGAATTGAAACAGCCAGAATCATCAACTCCACCTACTTTACTCCGGTAGTTTTTTTAACATCTTATTCCGATACCGAAACAATTGACCGTGCCAAAGATGTAGGCCCTTTTGCTTACTTATTAAAACCTTTAAATGAATCAGAGCTTAAGGTTACCATTGAACTAACCATGCACAGAGCCAAGGAAGAGTGGCGCTTGAGAAGAGAAAGCAGGCTGTTGTATGAGTTTGTAAAGGAAAATAATTACAATAAAGATTTACCTTTAAAAGCAGCTTTAAACACCATTACAGCTAAACTATCCCTTTTTACCTCTTCTCCCGACCCTTGTTTTTTGGTCTCACAGCAAGGGTTAATTATTGAAGTTAATAAAGCATCAGCGAATTTTTTTAATACCGATGTACTTACCGGAGAGAATTTATTCAATTTGGTTCAAGAGGGTTTAGACTCAAATCGCATGTACCTTGATATTACTGGTAAAGGCAATTGGAGTGGGATGGTTAGAATAGGAGGAAAAGAGAACGAACTTTATAGAATGACCGTAAAGCAGGTGTCTGATGCAGATGCAGCAAAAAACCTGCTGGTAGTTATTGAAACATTAGCATCTGCGACTGGCACTCATCCGCTATCGGCTGAACAGGAAGATTTATTTCACAGAATGCGTATTCTTACCAGTCATCTAGATAACGTTGTTATCTATGAAAGCGGATCAGGAAGAGATTATGTGAGTGACAATGTAACCAAGATGTTCGGACATCCCACTGCTGATTTCAAAGATCATAGTTTTTTCTGGACGCTCATTCATCCGGATGATTACAATAAGATTTATGATTCCTCTTACCAGTGGTATTACACTGATAACGAACAAACATGGACATCCACCTACCGGATGAAGCGCGCAGACGGAAGTTATATATGGGTTCAGGATCAGATGTTTCAGGTGCATAACAGTGCCGGAGTAAAATATAAAATAGGATTGCTCATTAATATCGATGACCTTGTTCAAAAAGAACAACTTTTACTTGACCGCGAAAAATTGCTCGAAAAATCACTGTCAGATAAAGATACACTCATTCAGGAAATACATCATAGGGTGAGAAACAACCTACAGATTATTTCAAGTTTGCTAAAGCTGCAATCTTCTTTTGTGACGTATGATCATGTAAAACAATTGATCAATGACAGTCTGAACCGGGTGCGTACACTTGCGCTTATTCACGAAAACCTTTATGGGTCAGATGAAATTTCACACATCGATTTTGCCCAATATATTCATTCATTGGTGAACCAATTATTGCGCAACAGCAAAGTAGACCTTACGCGTGTAAAAGTAGAGTTTGATTTGGATAAAGCATCTTTGCCCGTGGATATTGCAACACCTTGCGGACTCATTATTAACGAGCTTGTTTCAAACAGTTTCAAACATGCATTCAATGGACGCGAAACAGGTACATTGAAAGTGCGTTTTAAGTACACTTCAGGTGATTATATGCAGCTTCAGGTAATGGATGACGGAATCAGGCATGCCTCCCGATTTTTCAATTTCTTCGAATTCTTCTTTAGGTATGATGATATTTCATTCACTTTGCGAACAAGTGAAAGCATTTGTAAAAACAGATTTTACATCAGGAGTGAAATTTGAGTTAGTTGTTCCTGTTCCACATAAACAATCAGTAGGCAGTCATGGTCTCAACTAAAGGTCACAATCAATCTACTATCTACATAGTAGAAGACGAACGCATCATTGCCAAAGACATTGAAGCAACACTTCGCCAGTTTGGGTATGACTGTGTAGGCTACAGTATTTCAGGTGAAGATGCATTGATTAAGATTCCGTTGGCTAAACCCGATTTGGTGTTAATGGATATCAACCTGAAAGAAGGAATGACGGGAGTTGAAACAGCTGAAAAATTAAAGTATATAACAGATGTTCCTGTAGTTTATCTTACAGCTTACAGTGATGATAAAACACTGGAACGGGCTAAAAAGACTGAACCATACGGTTACATTTTAAAGCCATATGAAGAACGTGAATTGCGCTCCATTATTGAAATGGCACTTCACAAATACAAGATGGAGCAGCAGATACGGTACAATGAAAAATGGTACCGCACAATTTTAAACAGTACAGGTGAAGGAATAATAGTATGTGACCTTTCTGGTGTTGTTGCTTTTGCAAATCCTATGGCTTTGGAGTTGTTGGAAGGAGATGAAAGATTAATTATCGGCAGCAATATTCAGGACGTTTTTAGTATTGAAAGCAGAACCGATTCTGTTTATTCGCATTCTCCGCTTGCATTAATTGAAGAAGATAAGCTGTATACCACAGCCAGCAGGGTAAATTTAAAAACCTTAAAGAATCGGATTAAGCCGATAGATTACCTGGTCGCTTCAATTAAAAATGAGGAAGATGCCAAAACAGGACTGATTATAGTACTTCGTGATATTGCCGGTCAACTAAAAGCAGAGTCGGCAGCTAAGTCATCTGAGTTCAGGTATTCTGCCATTTTTGAATCGGCAAGAGACGTTATCTATACAATTAATATGGAAGGAGCTTTTTCTTCCTTGAACAGAGCGTTTGTTGATTTAACCGGGTATGAAAAATCAGAAATGGTTGGCAGTCATTTCAGAAACTATATTCACCCTGATGATATTAAAATTGCGTTTAAAAATTTTGATATATTGAGTAAAGGTGGTTATCCCCCTGTACATGAGTTACGTGTTCTTACTAAAAGCGGAGAGTACCGATATGCTGAAATTACTTCTGTTCCCTTAAAAGATGAGCATAATGTGATAGGTGCCATTGGTATTGCCCGTGATGTAACCTTGCGTAAACAAACAGAACTGGAACTGATAAGAGCTAAAAATGTTGCGGAACAAAGTAAAAAATACCAGGAACAGTTTTTGGCAAACATTACACATGAAATCCGTACTCCAATGAATGCCATTATGGGTATGAGTCAGCTGCTTTTGCAGTCAACACTCAACCCCAACCAGCATGAATTTGTTGATGCCATAAAACTTTCTGCTGAAAACCTGCTGGTCATTATTAACGATATACTCGATCTGTCGAAAATTCAGGCAGGTAAAATGACCCTCGAAAAGAAAACATTTCATCTGGATGATTTTATTAACGGACTCTTCAGTACATTAAAGTACAAAGCTGAAGAGAAATCACTGCAATTTGAAAAACATATTGACAGTTCTATCCATAAATACCTATTGGGCGACAAAACGAGATTGAATCAGGTATTACTTAACATTTTGAGTAATGCAATTAAATTTACAGATAAGGGTTTTGTTAAATTAGATGTAAAGGAAGGGGTGTCTTCTTCAACAACCAAAACTCAGCTTATTTTTGAGATATCAGACACAGGAATTGGTATAGCACAGGATAAGTTAGGTGTAATATTTGATAATTTTAAACAAGCCAGTGACGATACTACCCGATTATACGGTGGCACAGGTTTGGGCCTCACCATTGCCAAACAACTGGTGGAACTGATGGGGGGAAATATAACTGTAAAAAGCGAGGTTGGAAAAGGTTCAGTGTTTGCAGTGAGTTTAGATTTTGAAAAAACATCGGCTCCGGTTGTTCCTGTTTCAGAGCAAATAATAGATAAACCGTTGTTATCAGATGTGGATGTTTTGGTAGTGGAAGACAACAACTTTAATAAGCTACTTATTAAAAATATTCTACTGGGATGGAAAACCAATGTTGATATGGCCGACAACGGGCAAATAGCCGTTGATATGCTTCGGAATAAAAAATACGACATTGTATTAATGGATATACAAATGCCCGTAATGGACGGTTATCAAGCTACTGAATACATCAGGCATCAACTTCCTGCTCCGCAAAATGAAGTACCTATTATAGCTGTTACTGCACATGCTACACTTACTGAACGTGAAAGGTGCGAAAAATCAGGTATGAATGATTTTGTATCCAAGCCATTGGAAAGTGAAAAGTTGTATAAGAAAATGAAGGCCTTAATAGAGGACCCGAAGTTTATCGGGTTCGATAAAGGAGAACAGGAGCAGTTGATTAAAATTAATCAGGACCTGACGGATTTAAGTTATCTGAAGGAGATTTCGGGTGGAAGTGAAGAGTTGATGAAAGAGATGGTAGATATTTTTCTGACAGAAACACCCGATATGTTGCAGGGTCTTACCGAATCGGCCCAAACAGAAGATTGGAAAACATTCAGGGAAATAGCGCATAAAATAAAGCCATCTATAACCTATGCCGGTATTGTGTCGGCTGAAAAGTTGATAGAGAAAATACACGAAGATGCCAAAAGCCAGACTAATCTGGATGAAATACCGGGCTTGCTTCCTGAATTTGTTTCAGTATGTAATGCAGCCATAGAAGAACTGAAAGGGAAAATGAAGGAGATGCAATGAGCCAGTTTTAGTACATTTGTGGCTTAAAAATTTATCATGAATCAGGAATCCATTAATTCATCAAAAGCCCCCGAAGCCGTTGGACACTATCCTCATGCCCGAAGGGTAGGGAACTTACTGTTTCTTTCAGGTGTGGGGCCGCGTCAGAAAGGTACCAAAAAAATACCCGGAGTTGAGTTAAATGAAAAAGGAGAAATTACCTCATATGATATTGCTGAGCAATGTCACTCTGTTTTTAACAACATCAAAAGTATACTCGAGGACTCCGGCAGCAGTTGGGATAAAATAGTTGATGTTACCGTTTTTCTCACCAACATGAAAGATGATTTTCCGGTGTACAATAAGTTATGGGCCGAATATTTTAAAGAGAATCCGCCTTGCAGAACTACGCTAGAAATTAATTGCCTGCCAACCCCGATTGCCATTGAACTCAAGGTGATTGCCACAATTGACTAAGATTTAAAAAGGACTGTTAAAGTTTTTCAGTTGAGGGTTGAGGGTATCTTTTTCAGAAAGTACCGGTTGCTCAATTCCCCAATTAATACCCAGTTCAGGGTCATTCCATAACAAGCCTCCTTCGGCTGCCTTGTTGTAAACATCCGTGCATTTATAACTGAATATAGTGTGGTCCTCCAATGTAACAAATCCATGTGCAAAGCCGGGAGGAATCCAGAACATTTTAAAATTCTCTTCTGTAAGTTCAATGCTGAAATGTTGCCCGTAGGTTGGAGAGTTCTTTCGAATATCGACCACCACGTCCAATACAGCTCCTTTGATAACACGCACTAACTTTCCCTGTGCATGAGGCGGAGCCTGAAAATGTAAACCACGCAGAATACCTTTTTGCGAGAGCGATTGGTTGTCCTGTACAAAAACCGCCTCAATACCGGCTTGTTTAAAAGCTTCTGCGTTATATGATTCATAAAAATAACCACGGTGATCCTTAAATACCTTTGGTTCAATAACTAATAGTCCTTCCAGGGGTGTTTTTATAACTTCCATAAGCTTCACAAAGGTAACAGCAGGTATGAGAATGAAAAATGAAAAATCAAACTAAAGCCGTACTGATTCGGGCTGAAAAGCATATTTTTGCAATTCACCCAAATACTTGATAAAATGGAAGAAAGTAAAAGGAAGTCGAACAAGTTGTTTTTGGTTATCATCATCATTGTGCTGCTATTGCTCAATTTGGTTTTTATTTACAACTTCTACAGTACGGGTAAGAAGCTTACTGTAACAGAAGAAAAACTGGTTTCAACAGAAGACGCTAAAGCTGAATTAGAGAAACTACTTTCTGAAACTGAGGTGCAACTTGACCAATACAAAGGCAAGAACGCACAACTGGATCAAATGCTTAAAGAAAAGAATGACTCATTGCTCGACCAGGCTGAACGCATTGAGCAATTGCTTAAGAAAGGGCAAATCAGTGCCAAAGAACTGGCCAAAGCAAGAGACGAACTCGATGTGCTTCGTTACTACAAACAAAAATACCTGCGTCAAATTGATGAACTCGCCAAAGAGAATCAACGCCTCACTGATGAGAACAAAACGCTTCAGGGTGATGTAGATAAGCAGAAACGTAAGGTGGAAGACCTCACCATGGAAAACATTAAACTAAACACTAAAGTTTCCATAGGAGCCAAACTTAACGTACAGAATATTTTTGTTACAGGAATTAAACTTCGCAGCAATGGTAAGGAAAGGGAAACTAACCGTGCCAGTCAAATGGAGGCCATTAAGGTAACTTTCACCATTATGGAAAATTTTGTGGCAGAAAAAGGTCCGAAAGATGTTTATCTGAGAGTGGCCAACATGGACGGAACACCTGCTTTTGCACAGGAAAACTCTACCAATGTATTCAAATACCAAGGAAAGGATGAGTTGTATTCCATGATGAAAACCTTTAATTATGAAAATGCACAGATGGAAGCTTCCATGATTTGGAACAAAGGAAACGAGTTTGCAAAAGGCAACTACAAAGCTGAAATCTATTGCGAAGGCTTCTTGATTGGAAGCAAAGAATTTGAAATACGCTAAAAATAAACACATTTTATACATGACAAAAATTAAAGTAACCAACCCCGTTGTAGAACTTGACGGTGACGAAATGACCCGCATCATATGGAAGTTCATTAAAGATAAATTAATTCTTCCATATATTGATTTGGATATTAAATACTATGACTTAGGTATTGAGCATCGTGATGCTACCAATGATCAGGTAACTATTGATGCTGCAGAAGCCATTAAAAAATATAACGTAGGTATCAAGTGTGCCACCATTACACCTGACGAGGCTCGTGTAACAGAATTTAACCTCAAGCAAATGTGGAAGAGCCCTAACGGCACTATCCGTAATATTCTTGATGGTACTGTTTTTCGTGAACCTATTGTGTGCAGCAACGTACCTCGTTTGGTGCCAAACTGGACAGCACCTATTTGTATAGGACGTCATGCTTTTGGCGACCAATACCGCGCCACAGATTTTGTTACCAAAGGAAAAGGAAAACTCACAGTTAAGTTTGAAGGTGAAGACGGTACTATACAGGAATTTGAAGTATTTAATTTTAAAGGCGATGGTGTAGCTTTAGCCATGTACAATACCGATGAGTCTATCCGTGGTTTTGCGCACGCTTGTTTCAACCAGGCTTTGAGCAAAAAATGGCCCCTGTATCTTTCAACCAAAAACACCATTCTGAAAAAATACGATGGACGCTTCAAAGATATTTTTGAAGAAGTTTATCAGGCAGATTATAAAGCTAAATTCACAGCAGCTGGAATAGTTTACGAACACCGTTTGATTGATGACATGGTAGCCAGTGCCCTGAAGTGGAACGGCAACTTTGTTTGGGCTTGTAAAAACTATGACGGAGATGTACAAAGTGATACCGTTGCACAAGGCTTCGGTTCTTTGGGATTAATGACCTCCACCTTAGTTACACCTGACGGAAAAACTATGGAAGCTGAAGCAGCTCACGGTACAGTTACACGTCACTACCGCGACCACCAAGCAGGTAAATCAACTTCTACTAACCCTATCGCATCCATATTTGCATGGACTCGCGGTTTGGAGTTTCGTGGTAAGTTAGATGGCAACCAGGAGTTGATTAATTTCTGTCATGCACTGGAAGCAGTGTGTGTAGAAACAGTAGAGAGTGGTAAAATGACCAAAGACTTAGCCGTATGTATTCACGGCAATAAAGTTACTCACGGGGAACATTACCTCAATACCCAGGAGTTTTTAGATGCCTTAGATGCCAACTTGAAATCTAAATTAGGAAAAGCCTCTGCTTAATTAAAAATACAAAATATAAATGCCGTTGCAGCCAAAGTTGCAGCGGCTTTTTTTATTGTGGTTTAGCGTACTTGAATTTATTCAATAGTTTTGGTAAGTAATAGCTGTCTAAACCCAATGAAGCTACACTGTGCGCATCTTCCAGTGCAATAAAACCATCGGGCTGAACAACAGCATCGGGTAGATATACTTCCACAATTTCGCCTATAACCAAAAATGTATTATTGCGTTCAATGCGTATGGTTTCTGCGTATTTTAAGCCGTACTTAACAAAGCTTTCTTTTACGTAAGGTGCGGGAAAGTCGGTCCATTCTTCAGCAAGCAAGGTGGCATCAAATTCAGAAATTTCCTGCGGGTATTTGGCTGAAGTTTGGTGTGCACGTTCTACCATGCCCGGATGGATGTGGTTGATGGTGTAATAACCGGTTTCTTCGATATTGCTTATGGTATGTACGGAGGCAGCCAAAGGGCGGTTGATGAAACCAATCAATGCAGGATCAGCACCCAGGTGTACAATGTTGCTGAAGATGGCGAGGTTAGTTTGTTTCCCGGCATTGCAAGTTCCTATGAGGCTGGCACTTTTGTAACCACTAAGTGAGTTGATAAAATTGGCGCGGTAAAAACGTTCCCACTGCTGAAATTCAGGTGCAGTTACTTTCATATTAAATAGCCTGATGGTTGAACGGTTGAATCACCAGTTCTGATACCACACCGGAGGAAGGTTGTTGGCAAAGGAACCATATACTTTTTGCGGCTTCTTCAGCCAGTACAAATTTATCGCGCTGTACACGCAAGTCAATAGTATCCCAGAAAGGAGTGTCTGTTCCGCCTAAGAAAACATTGGTGATACGTATTTCAGTTCTTTTCAATTCTTCGCGCACAGATTTCATCATGCCGTTGAGTCCGTATTTACTTGCACTGTATGCAGCAGCCCCGCTCATGGGCGTTTTGCCCAATACTCCGGGAATATTAATAATAAGGCCTTTTTTAGTTTCTTTCATGGCCGGCAAAAAGTTTTTGAGCAAAAGAAAAGGTGCGTACAAGTTGTAGTTTAGTGAGCGGAGAAAATCTGTTTCAGTTAACTCTTCCAGCGGTTTAATAATACCAACTCCAGAGGCATTAATAAGTATGTCAACAGTAGGTAACTCACTAAAGTAATTTAAGGAGAGCTGTTTTACTTCATCGGGTATACTCAGGTCGGCTGCAAACGTGCGTGTGGAAGGAAGCTGTAACGAGGCAGATAGTGTTTCCAATTTAGCTGCATTTCGTCCGGTTAAAAAAATATGTGCTCCGCTGTGATGTAACAATTTAGCAACTTCTTGCCCTATACCACCTGTTGCCCCGGCTATTAAAACGTTTTTTCCCTGAAGTTTTTCCATGCAATGCAAACACGCATATCAGTGAAAAGTTTTCTGTTTAAGTAAGTGCTGCTTTGTAAGTGGCCAAACAACGTTGCCGTGCCAGTTCATGCTGCACTATTGGTTTAACGTAGCGGGGTGTATTGAACTCGGGCACCCATTGTTTAATGTATTGAAATTGTTTATCAAACTTCTCGGTTTGTAACGTGGGATTAAACACCCTGAAATAAGGTGCGGCATCGGTTCCGCTGCCTGCAGCCCATTGCCATCCACCGTTGTTGGCCGAAAGATCGAAGTCGAGCAGCTTACGTGCAAAATAAGCTTCGCCCCAGCGCCAATCTATGAGTAAATGTTTAGTGAGAAAACTGGCCACAATCATGCGCACCCGGTTGTGCATAAAACCTGTAGCGTTTAATTCACGCATACCGGCATCAACAATGGGATAGCCTGTTTGTCCGTTGCACCAACGTTCAAATTCATCCGGATTGTTGCGCCACTCAATACGGTCATAAGCGGGCTTAAATGCACCTTTGGCCACATGCGGAAAGTGCCACAAAATCTGCATATAGAAATCGCGCCAGATGAGTTCATTGATCCAGATCTCACTTAAGCCTTGTGCTTTTCGGGCTTTCTCTCTGATGCTGATGGTGCCGAAACGAAAGTGAATACCCAGTTTGCTGGTGCCCGGAATATCAGGGAAGTTGCGTTTTTCTCCATAGTTCTTAATCAACTCCACGGTGGTTTGTGCAGGAGGTATGCTGATACTCGAAGAAGTAAAATTCATTTCAGTAAGCGAAGGAATCCGGAACGGTGGAGTAGCATAGAGGTTACTGAAATATTTTTCAGTAGGATAGGCCTTGAGGTGAAAGTCTTTTAAATGTGCCTTCCACTTTTTGGAGTAAGGAGTGAACACAGTGTAGGGTTTACCGTCATCTTTAACAACTTCACTTTTTTCAAAAATGCACTGGTCTTTGAAGGTATGAAAACTTATACCTTGAGCCAGCAACAGTTGTTTTATTTGAGCATCACGTTCTATGGCATAAGGCTCGTAATCGTGGTTGGTGTATACTTCAGCTACCTGATGTTTTTCTAGTACAGTTGTCCATGCCTCAACAGGCGTGTTGTACTCCACTAAAAGGGATGATTTTAACTTTTGCAGTTCCTGATTAAGAGCAGTAAGTGTTTGGTGAATAAACGTAACTCTTGCATCATCTCTGTCTTCCAGTTTACCGAGAATGGTCTTGTCAAAAATAAACAGAGGCAATACAGGGTAGGGCGATTTTAAGGCATGGTACAATGCGGCATTGTCATGTAGCCGCAAATCTCGTCTTAGCCAAATAATTGCTATTTTACTCAAGAGGGTGTACAGGTTAAGTTATAAAATTTCAGATATCGAAAATTTCATTGCGAAGTCAGGACTTGATTCTTCGGGATGAACTATTCGTAAAGTTATAACTTATTCCAGTATTAAATTGTTCAGTGCGGTATTTAAATCAGCGTATTTAAAGCGAAAGCCCGTTGCCCTCAACTTCTCTGAGTTCACATACTGGCTTGATGATATGGTATCGGCCATTTCACCAAACATCAGGTGCATAATCCACGAAGGGACAGGCGGGAGGAAATAGGGTTTGCGAAAACGTTGCGCAATATTAGCAATCATTACATCGGCTGTAACCGGTTCAGGTGCTACAGCATTAAAGGTGCCTTCAACCTGAGGGTTCTCAGTTAAGTAGATAATGCAATGGCACAGGTCGTCCATGTGAATCCAGCTTTGGTATTGTGTGCCTGGCGAGGGGGCTGCACCCAATCCCCATTTGATGGGTCGTTTGATTTTGGCAAAGTAACCACCGCGGTTGGTGAGCACTAATCCTATGCGTAATATGCACAGGCGTATTTTATTGTTTATGCTTTTGATGCCTTCAGCCTCTGTTTCCCATTCTTTGCAGGTGTTGGCTAAAAAATCGTCTCCGGCATAGGACTCCTCAAACAGGATTTCATCTTCACGGTCACCGTAATAACCAATGGCCGAGGCTGATATTACTGTATTGACCTCTTTGCCGTATTTCGAAATTCCTTCGTTCAGTAATTGAGTGCCTTTGACGCGGCTGTTGTAAATTTCATTTTTTCTTTTGCTGTTCCAACGTTTATCAGCCACTCCTGCTCCTGATAAGTTAATGACCACTTCAGTATTTTCAAACGCTATCGGGTCAATATACCCTGAATGAATGTCCCAGGTATATTTATCAACTCCTTTCACGCTTTTGCGCGATTTTCGGCCCAGAAATGCTACCTTGTAGCCTTTGGCTTTGAGCCTTCGCGTTAACGAAGTTCCCACCAGCCCTGACCCGCCTGCAATCAGAATTTGTTTCAAAATGTTAAACTTTATTACCTAAACCTTAAAAACACCTAAACAATTATATCACATAAGTGTTTATTTGCAATATACTTTCGACCAATTGGCTA
>JAGPCK010000095.1 GCA_018058135.1 Bacteroidia bacterium
CAGCTACCCGAAGGTGGCGATTTCGAAGCACTTCACTGTCAACCAAGCAGAAATTTTGATAGAAGAACAAAGATTGATTTAACCAATGAACCGCCACTTTTGGGTAGGTGCTGTTATGCGGTCGGCTTTCTGTCATCTTCGTTTGCTTGCTGATTGTTGTTTCTGTCCATCAATTACCATAATCTCAGGGACTCTTTCTCCTTTTCTTATGCTGCTATCGGCTATCTTTTTTAATGCTTCAATATTTTTATTTGACCGTTTAGTTTGTATTATCAAATATATGCTTGTGTCAGTCTTTTCTGCTCGATTATATGCAGGTAGTTGTGTTTGAAAGCCATTAACTAAACTAGTATTTGTTGAGTATTTAAGTTCAACGTTCACTTTAGCTTGAAACCCTTTCGATATTTTAAAGTCTAAAGAGCCTATTCCTGCATTTGTTTCTCGGCTTAAGTCAAGATTATTTGCAATACAATAAACTTCTGCTATTCCATAAAATAGCAATTGAGGGGCTCTTTCGGGTTTTAATTTTCCTGTGTTGTCATATAAATACTCAAACCAACCGTTGTTCTCAATTAAGTTGGTAAACTGCTCACAAATTTTTTTAACGATTTCTAAAATGTTCTCAGCAGTAACAGGTCTATAATTATTTAAGTCTAAAGGATATTTTTGAGGTGCCTTCTCCGACAGTTCAGCCCAAATGAGTTCACCAAGAGGGTCATTTTGGAAATCATAACTTGAACGAGGTTTAGACTTATATTGCGTTATTAAGTCTTTTAAGAGTTCTGGTTCTTGGAGAATTAATCTTTTAAGCTCTACTTTACTGACTCTTGTAGCTGATTTCCAGCTTTTACCTATTATTTTACTAACCTTTCTTCTTAAAGAGTCATTGTATTTGCATACTCTGTCTATATCGTCCCAATCTGTTGCAATTGGTAAGTTATTGAGTAGTGATTTTGGAACAAGAATTATTTCCCTTCCTGTTTCTGGGTCAAATGGAAGTTCATAATCCGTTTCCTTTATGTTGAATAACTTTAGCGGAGCATTTAGTTCTTTAGCAACTCTGTTAGAATACAAGGCAAAATTGTCAAAGAGTAAATTGACGGTCATATCACTAATTCTATCCGCACCCACTCCTTTTTCGAACATTCCAACTAGCTCAAAAATGATTGGGTCAACTATACCAGCTTCTACAATTTGTGAGACTGTTTGAAGTATTTGCAAAGCTAGTTTTGGTCCAATAGCATTTCCATCAGTCCCTTCATCGGAGTAACCCAATGCTGTATTCCCAATTTCTTTAAATTGGAGTCTTCTATGAGCTTCTTTCCAAAATACGTCATTTTCGTTTTTACTACTTTTGATTATTGTTAGCACTTCCAAGAAGTATTTGTCAAATGACTTTTTAGAATTTTTGAATTCTTTGATTTTTGATACTTCTAATAAACTCGGGTCAATATGTAGTCTGCTATCAATGTCTATGAAGCCGTCAAAAGCACCTTTTTTGTTTAGGTCTTTACTTTCTACATTTAATATGGTGCTTATTTTTCTTGGCATTGTCTGTTAATTTTGGTGTCGTCTTTAAGCTGCCGCATAACTCGTTTATATGCGATATAAACCTTCGTATATAACTCCAATATGGGAATGTATACGAAGGTTTGGTTCGTTTATCTTTAAAAAATAATTTAAGGATTGTGCAGCCATTCCCGATAAATTTCAAGTAAAAGTAATGGCTATAGGGCACAAATGCAATTGGGCGTAAAATTTTAGAAGCGAATACAGCTATAAGATTAACGGCACCTTTAATTCGCTAAAATGGTTAAAACAACCCTTGAACTAGTCCTCTTTTGCAACGAGGACTTAACTTTATTGAGTTTGTTACACTCCATTAATTTATTTCAAAAGTATCACTAAAACGAAACATTTACCCGTCCTTTCCCTTTGACTCATTCAAACATGATTTTTGTCAGTAATTGTAAAAATTAGCATTCAATATCAGGCATATAAGACTACTATTTAGAATTAATCTAAGAATACTCGCAACAGACTTGACTTGAGTAGTTGAGTTACGTATAATTGCAGACTATTTATAATTAATCTAAATAAACATAACATAATGAAAAAATTGATATTTAGCGCCTTAGCGCTTGGTTTAGCATTTGCCTCTTGCAAAAAAGACGAGGGAGATGATACTACCACCCTGCCACCTTTAACTGTACCGCAGCAGTATGACAGCAGCAGCTATATGCTCAACAGTACAAATGAAAAAACTGTGCTCACCAACTTTAAAGCCTTGGTAGATGAAGTAAAAAAAGGGCGCAGCATCAGCAATAACTTACAATTCAGTACCCTCATCAGTTTGTATGCTGACCTGCAAGTAAAAACCACACCTTATTACGGTGCATTAATCACAAGCACAGCATCAGGTTTCTTAAAACAAGCAGCCGAAGCATCGGGCAAAACCTATCGCCCGGATAGTGCTTCTGTCAACGGTGGTGTTTACGGAGGTTATTTGTTTAACGCTGATGGTTTAGAGCCGGAGCAAATGATTGATAAAGGTTTGTACGCTGCTTTATTGTACAACCAGGCCTGTGAAGTATTAAACGGTACGCTAAGCACAGCCACTACAGACCGTGTGCTTTGCCTGTTTGGCAGTAACCCCACGTTTCCCAATAGTAACGATGCCACTAAACACAACAAGCCTGATGCTTATTCAGCCGGATACATTGCCCGCAGAGATAAGAATGACGGCAAAGGCATGTACAGCAACATCAAAAACAACCTCATTAAACTGCAGGCTGCGGTAAAAGCCGGTCCGCTTTACGCTGCTGACCAACAACAAGCCATAAAAGCCATAAAACTTAACTGGGAAAAAGGAAATGCTGCTACCATGATCAATTACCTGCACAGCGTTATAGGTACATTAAACGGCACCAATTTAACCGATGCTCAAAAGGCAGGTGCTATGCACAGCTACTCTGAGTGTGTTGGTTTTATTCACGGTTGGAGAACCATCAGCCAAAGCGATAAAAAAATAACCGATGCACAGATTGACGAAATTTTGACCTTATTGCTGGCTCCTGCAACAGGCACCACCACCTCTGAGTTATTTATTACAGATACATTTAACCAGTTGCCAAAACTAACTCAGGTAATCAACCAACTGAAAGGCATTTACGGTTTCAGCGACCAGGATATTGAAGACTTTAAAACGAACTGGGTAGCTGCTCAGGCCAGATAATCATGTATCTTTGCCGCTTGGTTTTAAACAGATTCAACATGAAGAAGTTTACTCATTCGTTGCTGGTTATTCTGTTGCTGGTTGTAACAGGATGTACAGACAAAACGCCTGACAACGATAACGGTTTCGACCGCACCGTAATGCTGCAACATTTTAGTGGCAACATTATTCAACCTGCATTCAGGGTATGTGCCGAGGAAACGGAAACGTTAAAACAATTCGTGGAGTACTTTATTCAAAACCCTGATGAGCCTAACCTGAAGGTAGCCCAGGAGCAATGGAAAAGAGCCTTTGAACTGTTTCAATACATCCGGCCTTTTACTTTTGGTCCTGCAGCTGAGCAAGGAGTAAATAAATCCTTAGCCGAAGAGTTGGGCACATTTCCGGTAAACGTAACCGCAACTGAAAACTTCATCAACACCAACGATACCCTGTTCAACAATTTTGCGCGAGACACCAGAGGATTTCTGGCCTTAGAATATTTATTGTTCGGCAACGGCAACAACACAGATGTGCTCAACTCCTTTACCGACCTGAAAAGAAAAAGGTATGCGCTGGCAGTGGCCAACCAAATTTTCCTGAAAATACGAATTGCCAGATATGACTGGCAGGCTTACGGATTAAGTTTTGTGGCCAACAACGGAACAGATGCGGGCAGTTCGGTTTCATTGCTGTACAATGAGTTTTTGAAAAGTTATGAACTGATTAAAAATTACAAGGTAGGTTTACCATCAGGCAACCGCCCCGGACAAACCCAACCTGAACCTCAGAAAGTAGAATGTTATTACAGCAAACAATCTGTGTACATGATAAAGCGTCATTTTGAAGCGGTACACGGCATATGGCTGGGTAAAGGCTTAAATGGTGCCGATGGTGCGGGCTTTAAAGAATACCTGTCTACAGCAGTAGGTGGCATTGAACTGATTGCTGAAACAGAAAAGCAGGTGAGTAACGTGAATACAGTTTTAAGCAGCATTGATGACAATGCCGATTTGAGCCAACTGATTAACGCCAACTCTTCCAAAGTTGCTGACCTGAATACTGAACTGCAAAAACTAACACGGTATTACAAAAGTGATATGTCATCAGTGCTGGGTATAGCCATTACCTATACCAGTGGTGACGGAGATTAACAATGCAGTACCGCCCGTTACAACAAACCGATATTGCTCCTTTAGCTGTTTTCAGAATAGCATTTGGTTTGATGATGACATTGGGCACTTTGCGTTTTATGCTGTTGGGTTGGATAGAAGAACATTACACCACTCCCCTTTTTCATTTCCATTATTACGGTTTTGAGTTTATTGAACCCCTCAACTTAGCGGGCATGTATATTGTACATGCGCTCATGTTTGCAGGTGCACTGGGCATTATGCTGGGGGCCTTTTACCGCTGGAGTGCGCTCACATTTTTTCTCACCTTCACCTACACGGAGCTGATTGATTTAACCTACTACCTCAACCACTACTATTTTGTAAGCATAGTAGCTTTGGTGATGGTGTTTTTACCTGCACACCGCTGCTGCTCCATTGACGTAAAAAGAAATCCGTCCATAGCCGTTGATACAGTTCCGAGGTGGTGCATTGATGTAATTAAATTACAAACTGCCGTGGTGTATACTTACGCAGGTATTGCCAAAATAAATTACGAGTGGTTGATAGAAGCCCTGCCCCTGCGCATTTGGTTACCTGCTCAGGATACACTTCCGCTTTTAGGAAAGATTATGCCTTACCAAGCCACCGCCTATGCCTTCAGCTGGATTGGTATGCTGTACGATTGCACCATAGTGTGGTGGTTGATGAACAGTAAAACACGTCCGTGGGCTTATGTTTCAGTGATTATTTTTCATGTGCTCACGGGCATGATGTTTCAGATAGGCATCTTTCCCCTGGTGATGATCACTACCACGCTCATCTTTTTCTCCAACGGCTTTCACCGCAAGTTGCTGCACTTCTTTGATAAAAAAATAACTCCCATATGTGCGTATAAAAAAGCCCTCAGCTATGCACAACAAAAATCAAGATTAGCCATAGCCGCACTGGCAGCGCATTTCACCTTTCAGATCATTTTTCCGTGGCGCTTTATGTTATATCCCGGTAAATTATTCTGGACCGAACAAGGTTACCGCTTCTCGTGGCGCGTAATGCTGATGGAGAAAGCCGGAACAGCTACTTTTTATGTGCAGGATGCGC
>JAGPCK010000051.1 GCA_018058135.1 Bacteroidia bacterium
TGCTGACTGGGAAAAAGGTCAGGAAGGAATGAAAGCTGATGCCGCTGGCGTTGCCTCTTATTTAGCCAAGCACCAATAAGTTTATAGCCAAACTTGAGTGTTTGGGTTTGATGAAAGAAAACCCTCCTATACGGAGGGTTTTTCTTTTTTATGCGATACGAAAACATATACACATGTAAGGTTCTCACTGAGGTAGTGCGCAATATGCCCACCCTGTTGCTAGCCTTTAGTTTGTGCCTTTGTTAAAATTGTTTATACTTGTAACAGTTGATTACGATTGGCTGGTATGTTAAGCGATAGTGCATTTGCGCTATCGCTTTCCTATTTATGACAATATCTAATTTGCGCCTCCCTAACCAGCATTGTGGGATAATAGTTGTGAAAACGTTTAGACGGGGTAACTCTCCATCAATCCTCTTCTTCCTCCATGCCGGAGAACATGCTACTCACCAAATCATTAAACACTAACTTGCCGTCTTCGGTATCGCGGCTTATTTGAGAGTATTCAGCTAAGCCGTGCAATACAAACTCCATCATCAATAACAATTCGCTTTTGGGAATTCCTGCCAGTTGCGTTTTTACCAAATCGCTTAAACCGTTTACCTGGTGTATGGCTTTTTCATAAGCCTTATCGCTCATATCAGCTTGCAGTTGCAAGAGGTTACCCTCATTGAACCAGCGAATAATTTCTTCATAGGTATTTACCTTTTTCGATTTCTTCAACTGCTCAGGGTTGGGCAGTAATTGTGCAAATTTCTTGCGTATTGCCTTCCCAATTAAAGCCATAGCCACATTGTTTACACCTTCCAACTCGCCTTCGTACACCAGTTCCATTTTTCCGGTAAGCGAGGGTAATATGCCGTAGAAATCAGCCAAACGAGCCGTAGTGTTGCTTTCTCCATTCAACAACATTCTTCGCTCAGCAGTACTGTATAAATTCTCCAACGCAGAAATGGTAAGGCGGGCAGAAACACCGCTTTTTTTGTCAATAAATTCACTGTCTCGGGCTTCGAAAGCTACTAATTCAATCAACTCATGCAATAAAGGAGAAACGGTTACCGCCTTTTGTTGTTCGGTCACATTGGCTTCCTGTTCCGTAATGGCCTTAGATACTTCCAGTGTTTTGGGATAGTGGGTTAAAATCTGGCTGTCAATACGATCTTTAAGCGGGGTAACAATAGAACCACGGTTAGTATAATCCTCAGGGTTGGCTGTAAACACAAACTGAATATCCAACGGCATGCGCAGTTTAAAGCCGCGCACCTGGATATCGCCTTCCTGCAAAATATTGAACAGTGCCACTTGTATGCGGGCCTGCAAATCGGGCAACTCGTTAATCACAAAAATGCAGCGGTGCGAGTGCGGTATTAATCCGTAGTGTATCACCCGCTCATCATTGTAAGGCAACTTGAGTGTGGCGGCTTTAATGGGATCTACGTCTCCTATTAAATCAGCAACAGACACATCGGGTGTAGCCAGTTTCTCTGTAAAACGTTCGTTTCTATGTACCCAGGTTATGGGTGTATCATCTCCTTTTTCAGCCAATACATCACGTGAATATTTTGAGATGGGTACAAACGGATCATCGTTAATTTCTGAACCCTCTACCACAGGCATCCACTCGTCCAGCAGCTCCACCATCTGCCTCGCAAGGCGGGTTTTAGCCTGCCCCCGCAAACCCAGTAAAATAATATTGTGCTGTGATAGAATGGCTGATTGCAGTTGAGGAATAACAGTTTCTTCATAGCCTTGTATGCCTGCAAACAAAGGCGTTTTATTCTTGATCAGTTGTATGAGATTTTCACGCATTTCCTGTTTGATGCTGCGCGAACTATATCCCGATTCTTTCAGTTGGCCAAAAGTGTGTATCTGTGGTGCTGTGTTCATTTATCTGACTGTTTTTTTTCTGTTGCGTATGTAATCTTCAAAAATATATTCGCCCAATCCGTTTAGTGAACTGTAAAACGCTCTGCCGTGGTTGGTTCTGGTAAAATCGCGTACAAACTCCTGCAAGTAAGGGTCTGTGGCAATCATAAATGTAGTAATGCTTACCCCAATGCGTCTACATTGCGCGGCCATGTTCAACGTTTTATTAATAATTTTACGGTCGAGTCCGAAACTGTTTTTATAGTAGCCGTTCCCTTCTTTCAGGCAGGTGGGTTTACCATCGGTAATCATAAAAATCTGTTTGTTGGGGCTTTTTCTTCTGCGCAAAATATCCATGGCCAATTCTAAACCTGCATAGGTATTGGTATGAAAAGGTCCCACCTGTAAGTAGGGCAAGTCCTTCAGTTCTACAGGCCAAGCATCGTTACCAAAAACAATAATGTCTAGTGTATCTTTAGGGTACTTGGTTTTAATGAGTTCAGCCAGCGCCATAGCTACTTTTTTGGCCGGTGTAATGCGGTCTTCCCCGTACAAAATCATGGAGTGGGAAATATCAATCATTAACACCGTAGAGTTCTGCGTTCTCAGCTCCCGTTCCTGTATTTCGAGGTCTTCTTCTGTTAAGGTAAAATCTTCAATACCGTGGTTTATTTGTGCATTGCGAATTGAATTAGGGAAGTTAATACTGTCGGTATGGTCGCCAAACTCAAACTTACGCAAATCGCTGGATAACTCATCTCCAGAACCGATGTGTGTAGTTTTATGTTGCCCCTTTCCTGCTTTACGCAGTTTTTCAAAAATCTCTTCTAAAGATTGCCTGCGAATGGTTTGATCTGTTTTGGCTGTGGGTTGAATGCTGCCATTGTCGTTTTCTTTCACATAACCCTTGTCCTTTAGGTCATCATAAAAGTTACCCATACCGTAAGTATTGTCGGTAAGGTGGTGCTGGTGGTCAAGCTCATTCATCCAAGAAAGGGCCTCATTTACATCACCATTGGTGTATTGCATCAGCTGCAGAAACAAGTTGAGCAGTTCCTGAAACTTATCGGTGGTTTTAGCCGGATGGTATTTAAAAAACCTGAAGTTTTGCATACGTAACGAAGTTATAACAAACGAAATGGTAAAGGGTTAATTAATTTAGAATATTTTTGCGCCATGAACAAAATATCAGCAACGTTTTTCGCTTGTATGCTCATTTGCAGATTATTTACCCCAACTGTACACGCACAAACGAAACAACTCACCATCGCTTTTTACAATCAGGAGAATTTATTTGATACCATTGACGACCCGCTGACGGAAGACAGCGAGTTCCTGCCCGGCTCTAAAGCCCAATGGACCAATGAACGTTACGTGACCAAACTTAATAACATGAGCCGTGTGATTCGTTCGCTCAACAATAACGGAGCCGATATTGTTGGTTTATGTGAAGTAGAGAACAAAAAAACAGTAGATGATTTAGCTCACTATTGTGGTGCGGGAGCAAAACAGGAATCATACAGTGTAGTGCACTTTGATTCACCCGACCCGCGTGGCATTGATGTAGCCCTGATGTACCGCAAATCAGCTTTAACGGTTCTTTACGCCTACCCCATCCGATTTACTTTGCCGCAAGCTGATTACAACCGCACCCGAGATATTCTTTATGTTAAAGGCGAACTATCCAACAAAAGTGTGGTACACTTTTTTGTAAATCATTTTCCTTCACGTAGAGAGGGTACTGCTGAATCGAGTTACAAAAGACAATTTGTGGCTGCTGAATTAAGACAACGCGTGGACTCGTTACTGAAGAAGGATAAAAATGCACAAATAATTATTATGGGCGATTTTAATGATGAGCCCGGTGACAGCAGTATGAATGTGGTGTTAAAAGCTGCCTGTACATTAAAAGATGCGGAAAAGACAAGTTTGTATAATGTAATGTGTCCGTTAAAGGGAGCAGGCCTGGGTTCACATTTATACCGCAAAGAATGGGGCATGCTTGATCAGATAATCATTTCGAATACGTTGTTAGCTGATAAAAACAAAATGCAGTATGTTGCAGAATCAGCAGGTATTTACAAGGAAGAGTGGATGCTGGAACAAAGCGAAAAGTACAAAGGACAACCTTTCAGAACTTATGTTGGCAGTAAATATTTGGGTGGTTTTAGTGACCACCTACCTGTGTATATTAAACTTACCCTGAAGTAACCTGTGATGGTAGCTTAACATTTTACTAACACTAAATTAGTATTGTTGCGATTTACACTGCAATACAACCATGATAAAAGAATATAAAGGCATACAGATAAAAGACCGTGAAATCAGTTGGCTCTCGTTTAATGAACGGGTTTTGCAAGAAGCTGATGATGAAAGTGTACCGTTATTGGAACGACTGAAATTTCTGGCCATATTTTCCTCCAACATGGATGAGTTTTTTCGTGTGCGTGTGGCCTCACTCAGAAGATCACAAAAAGCCAAGCGAAAAGTTATCAGTCCTTTTCGTTTGCACCCCGAAGTAATCTTAGAACTTATTCAGGAAAGAGCGGTAAACCTGCAAGACAAATTCAACCTTATTTATGAAAACATTCGTGAGGATCTGGCCAAAGAAAATGTATTGATTGTAAATGAAAAAGAACTCACACCTGACCAATTAGCTGCTGCGCAACAGTATTACAAAACGGGTGTTGCGCCTTACCTCTTCCCTGTGATACTGGACCCTAAAGCTGAGTTTCCTTTTCTGCGTGACAAGTCCATTTACCTTGCTATAAAAATGAGTAAGCAAAATGGTGCGCTTAAACCCAAATATGCCATCATTGAAGTCCCCACGAACGTAGTCAACCGTTTTTATATCCTGCCATCTGATAACAACAAAACCTATATTATTTTATTGGATGACGTTATCCGCATTTCTCTGGATAAAATATTTTCCATTTTTGATTACGATACCTATGAGGCTTACACCATCAAACTCACCCGAGACGCTGAACTCACCATTGACAATGACTTTGCTGTAAGTTATATTGAAAAGGTTGAGAAGAGTTTGAAAGAACGGAAAAAAGGAGCACCTGTTCGGTTTGTGTTTGATGAAGAAATGCCAACCGACTTACTGGGCTTTATGATAAACAAACTTAAGCTCACCAAACAAAGTCTTATTCCCGGAGGTCGTTACCACAATTTCAAAGATTTTATGGATTTCCCAAAAGTGGGTAAATCTCATATGAGTTACCAGCCCCTGCCTCAAATAAATGTACTATCGCTTGACAATACACGGGTAATGTTTGATGCCATCAGCAAACGCGATTACATTCTGCATCACCCCTACCAAACATTCGATTATGTTATTCGTATGTTGCGTGAATCGGCTATTGATCCTTTTGTATCAGAAATCAAGATTACGTTATACCGTGTCGCAAAACAATCTAATGTGTGTAATGCCTTGATTAATGCCGTAAAGAATGGCAAAAAGGTTACAGTGCTTATGGAACTACAGGCCCGTTTTGATGAAGAACACAACATCTATTGGGCAAACAAATTACAGGAAGCCGGTGCAACTGTTCTGTTTGGTAAACCATCACAAAAAGTACACTGTAAAATATGCCTCATATACCGCAAAGAAAACAACCGCATAGTAAAATATGCACATTTGGGTACCGGCAATTACAACGGTGTAACCTCTCGTTTGTATTGCGACCATGGACTGCTTACCAAAAGCAGACGACTGACCGAGGAAGTGGCTCACATGTTTCACCTACTTTCCAACCCTGAACACCATTACAAATTCAAGCACCTGTTGGTTGCGCCAATCAGCATGAAAAATGAATTCCTAAAAATGGTAGAGAACGAAATAAAACTAGCTAAACACGGCAAACCCGCTTCCATCATTTTAAAAATGAACTCACTGGTTGATGAAGTAATGATTAAAAAACTTTACGATGCCAGCCGTGCCGGAGTAAAAATCCAACTGATTATTCGTGGTGTATGTTGTTTAGTACCCGGAGTAAAAAAGCTGAGTGAAAACGTAGAAGTTATCAGTATCATTGACCGTTATTTGGAACATGCCAGAGTATATATTTTCGGCAATGAAGGAAAAGAGAAAATGTTTCTCTCCTCAGCCGACTGGATGCAACGAAACTTGAACAACCGCATTGAAGTAGCTTTCCCCATACATGACCGCAGTATTCAGAAACAAATAAAAGACATCATCAATATTCAACTGAAAGATAACTGCAAAGCACGTATCATTGACAAATCACAAAGCAATCACTATAAAACACAAGACAGTCAAAACCCAATCAGAGCTCAGTATGCCATATACAATTACATCAAAAGTCTCTCTGTATAAAACATGAGCAACAACAAACATCTGTGGGCCGCTGTTTCTGCCTATACCATCTGGGGTACTTTCCCATTATTTCTTAAACAACTGACAGGATTTCCGGCTTACACCATTTTATTTTACCGTATACTTTTTGCAAGTCTATTCGGAATAATGATAATAGCATTTTTTATGCGTGATAAGTTGCGCGCTGAATGGCGGCAATGGAAACAAATGGAAAAAAAAACTCAATGGTCGGTAGCAAGGGTTATGCTTGGTGGCGGACTCTTACTCTCCGTCAATTGGCTGTTGTATATCTATGTAGTTAACAACATTAACATCCAATCAGCCTCTTTCGCCTATATGTTGTGCCCTATTATCACCGCCTTATTGGGGGCACTTATTCTCAAAGAAAAACTGCTCAAACACCATTGGTTAGCCATAGTACTCGGTTTATTAAGCTGTCTACTGCTCAGCATCATTGAACCAAGCAATACATTATTTAGTTTAACCATTGCCTGCTCTTATGCTTTTTACCTCATCATACAAAAGTATGCAGCCGGAGTAAACCGTGTTATTTTACTTACCGGACAAATGAGTTTATCCATTCTGGTCATTGCACTCACCTTCCGGCTGACGCACATTGAAACACCTCCGCACCCTTTTGTACTAAGTATGACCGCCATTATGGCCTTAGTTTTTACCTTGCTACCCTTACTTCTCAACCTCTTTTCCCTTCAAGGCTTATCATCCGGCACTGTCGGTTTTTTAATGTACATTAACCCACTAATGAACTTTATTGTAGCCTTTGTATTCTTTCAGGAAAAAAGCACACCTGTTCACCTTGCAGCCTACGCCATTGTACTTATAGCTATTTTATTCTACAACAAAGAGCGCCTAAACAATCTTTTGTCTGCCAAAGCTGAATAACTTACCTTTGCACTGCAAAACAGGCTACCGCAGGTATGTAAATACATGAGGAAAGTCCGGGCAACACAGAGCACCATACTTCCTAACGGGAAGGATTTTGCAGCAATGCAAAAGCCAGCCAGTGCCACAGAAAACAAACCGCCATGCAGTAATGCGTGGTAAGGGTGAAAAGGTGGGGTAAGAGCCCACCGCTTCGTTGGCGACAACGGAGGCAGGGTAAACCTTATGGGTTGAAAGGTCAAATAAATTCTGAGTATGGAGCTGCTCGCTCCTGTGGCTGTTTCGGCAGCTCCTCAGAAAGGGTAGACTGATAGAACCCTGCAGTGATGCAGGGTCCAGATAAATGGTAGCTATACCCGCTTACAAGCGGATGAAACAGAACCCGGCTTATCGTTTTGCAACAAGATAAAGGGGGCCCTGTGCCCCCTTTTCCATTTGAATATCCTATGTCTTAATTTCAAGAATTGCCGGACACTTTTTATGACAGTTCATTTGTTCATTTTTGGCGAAAAAATGCTTTGACATTTCTATGACAATTGGTTGTACTGTACAATTGCTTTCAGCATCAACCATATAAGCATTCATTCATCAAATACAGTAAAAATATTTCAATTTTTTTTTGAAGGCAAGCAACTATTTTCACGGTTTTTGCATTTATGATTACAGGTTAGGTTTTAGTTTGGTTTCCGAAGGCCCCTTGCAGATTTGCGGGGGCTTTTGGCTTTTATATACTTCCATTCTTATGATGGACCTGCCTTTTCACCGAAAACGTTGAATCGAGAGGGCTGGGAACAGATGTGTATAATATGTTGGATAATTACCTGTCTATTATTTTGGAGAAGCGGTAGTATTTTAAATCTTTGCTAACTTAATACAACAACACTATGCCACGCGTACTTATTATAGATGATGAAAAAAGCATCCGAAATACCCTAAAGGAAATTCTGGAATACGAAGGCTACTCGGTTGATGAGGCAGCTGACGGCCATGCTGGTTTGGAAAAACTGAATGACGAGTCGTATGACGTGGTTTTGTGCGACATCAAAATGCCCAAAATGGACGGGTTGGAGGTGCTAAGCAAAGCACAGGACATTTGCCCTGACACTCCTTTTGTTATGATTAGCGGGCACGGCACACTGGAAACTGCTGTTGAAGCTACCAAAAAAGGAGCATATGATTTTATATCGAAGCCACCGGACTTAAATCGTTTGCTGATTACCTTACGAAATGCCATTGACAAAAGTTCATTGGTTATTGAAACTAAGGTACTTAAACGGAAAGTTACCAAAACCAGAGAGATTATCGGTGATTCTCCGGCTATACAAAAGATTATTGAAACCATTGAAAAAGTAGCCCCTACAGATGCACGTGTAATGATTACCGGTGAAAACGGAACCGGAAAAGAACTGGTTGCCCGTTGGATTCACGAGAAAAGTAATCGTAATAAAAGTCCGTTAATAGAAGTGAATTGTGCTGCCATTCCTTCGGAACTCATCGAAAGTGAATTGTTTGGTCATGAGAAAGGTTCGTTTACATCCGCCATTAAACAACGTATAGGTAAATTTGAACAGGCACACGGTGGCACATTGTTTCTCGATGAAATAGGTGATATGAGCCTTTCGGCACAGGCTAAAGTATTACGTGCATTACAAGAAAATAAAATCACCCGTGTGGGTGGTGACAAAGACATAGAAGTAAATGTGCGTGTTATTGCTGCTACCAACAAGGATCTGTTACAGGAAATTGACCGTGGTAACTTCCGTATGGATCTTTACCACCGCTTGAGTGTGATTCTTATTCACCTCCCCTCACTCAATGAGCGAGATGATGATATTCCTTTACTTGCAGAAAAATTCCTGAAAGAAATTTGTGAAGATGGAGGTATTCCTAAAAAAACGTTTACTCCCGGTGCTTTGCAGGAGTTGAAAAAAATCAACTGGTCGGGCAACATACGTGAACTGCGAAATGTAGTAGAACGACTGATAATACTGGCAGCTAACAAAATTACCGAAGAAGATGTATTGAGTTATTCCAACCCAAAATCAAAAAATGCCAGTTCGCAAAGTGTGTATGAGCGTTTTGATCGCTTGCAGGAGTTCAAAGATCATGTGGAGCGCATTTTCATTGAAGAAAAACTCAAGAAAAACGGTTGGAACGTTGCCAAAACAGCTATTGAAATCGACATTCAGCGCAGTCACTTATACAACAAAATAGATAAGTACAGCCTTAAACGCTCTGAGTTAAATTAAGTGTGACCACTACCGGAACCGATATTACTGTTGCTGCTGATCTACTGAGACAAGGTAAACTAGTCGCTATTCCAACTGAAACGGTATACGGACTTGCTGCAAATGCCCTCGATGCGGGTGCTGTGACTAAAATTTTCATAGCGAAAAACAGGCCCCAATTCAATCCTTTAATTGTTCATTGTGCCAGCGCTGAGCAAGCTTTTTCTTATGCACAAAACATTCCAGAAGAAGCTAAAGTGCTTGCAGAAAAATACTGGCCGGGACCACTCACGCTTATTCTTCGGAAAAAAGACATTATTCCTGACATTGTTACTGCCGGACATGAATGGGTCGGTTTGCGCGTACCACAGCATCCGATTACGCTTGAACTATTGAGTAAAATTAATTTTCCGTTGGCCGCTCCAAGTGCTAACCCATCGGGATACGTAAGCCCAACAACTGCTGAACATGTAGCAGAAGGATTAGATGGTAAAATAGATTACATACTGAATGGTGGACCATGTAACGTTGGTGTGGAATCCACCATCGTTTCATTTTCGACAAACCCACCTACATTACTCCGACATGGGGGCATTCCGCTGGAAAAAATAAAAACTTTCATCCCTCAGTTACAAATTTCACAGCAAGAGCAAGTAGATGGACCCATATCCCCAGGACAACTCGCCTCACACTATGCACCGTCCAAAAAAGTATATTTGGGTAATGTACACAAACTGGCTAAAGAGTTTTCAGGTAGGAAAATAGGCAGTATTTCGTTGAATACCTTACTACCTGATATCCCCGAAGAACAACAAATACGTTTGTCAGAATCAGGTTCACTTGAAGAAGCTGCACAGCACATCTTTGCCGCATTGCGCAAGTTAGATGCCTTGTCTGTTGATCTGATTATCGCTGAATTAATGCCCGATGAAGGCTTGGGAAGAGCCATTAATGACCGTTTGCGCAGGGCTTCTGTTTAGTTTACTGCACAACTTACAAATTCTCCACAAACCCCTTCTAAATCAAAATAATATTTCTATTTTTGTAACATGAATAAAATAACTGCCTGTTTATTTTCTTTTTCACTCTTGCTTAGTGCAGGGTGCTCTCAGGCTATGGCCGATTATACTGAAGAGGAATCAACCTATACCGTTGCCGGAGATTTTGACATTCAATTAAAGCTTTATCCCAACCCTTTTAAAAATACCCTTGAAATTGACCTGAGCAATAACGGCTCTATTCACAGTGTAGAAATTCGGTTTGTCAATCTGATAGGTAAAGAAATGGACAGCAAATTCAACCTGCCTGTTAACAGCATGTCTGAACACTTTGAGTTAGATGTAAAGCCATTGCCAGCCGGAGTTTACTTTATGGAAGTAACCGCTAAAAGTGCCAACGGAAGCGTACAAAAATTTACCCGCAAGGTAACCAAACTCTAAGCCCCTCTTCTTCCGATAAATTTGCTATAAAATGAGCTGTGAAAGCGCTACTTTTGCAGCTACATGAAGTACATCCGCAACTTTTGCATTATAGCCCACATTGACCACGGTAAAAGCACCTTAGCCGACCGTTTACTTGAATACACCAATACCGTAAGCAAACGCGATTTGCAAGCACAGATATTGGATGATATGGACCTAGAGCGCGAACGAGGTATTACCATAAAAAGCCATGCCATCCAAATGGATTACGTTTTGGACGGACAGGCTTACACCCTTAACCTGATTGACACCCCGGGACACGTTGACTTTTCCTATGAAGTTTCCCGCTCTATTGCTGCCTGCGAAGGCGCTTTGCTTATTGTTGACTCATCCCAGGGAATTGAAGCCCAAACAATATCCAACCTTTACCTCGCCATTGAGCAGGGGCTGGAAATAATTCCCGTACTCAATAAAATTGACTTACCCAGCTCAATGCCTGAGGAGGTGAGCGACCAGATTGTTGACCTCATCGGATGCAAAAGAGAAGATATTCTAAGAGCCAGTGGAAAAACAGGAGAAGGTGTGCATGAAATTTTACGTGCGATTGTAGAACGTGTTCCTGCCCCTAAGGGCAATCCTGACGGACCTTTAAAAGCGCTTATTTTTGATTCCATGTATGATTCCTTCAGAGGAATTATAGCCTATTTCCGCATATTTGACGGAAGAATTAACAAGAATGACTCCGTGAAATTTATGGCCACGGAGAAAACGTACTTTGCCGATGAAGTCGGAATTTTACGTATAGCCAAAGAAGTACGTAAAACTATTGAAGCCGGAGATGTGGGTTACATCATTACCGGAATAAAAGAAGCAAAAGAAGTAAAAGTAGGTGATACACTTACCCATCCGACTAATCCTTGTGCGGAAGCTATTAAAGGATTTGAAGATGTGAAGCCGATGGTATTTGCAGGTATTTACCCGGTAGAAACAGACGATTTTGAAGAACTGCGTGAATCCATGCTGAAACTTCAGCTGAATGATGCCTCACTTACTTTCGAACCTGAAACATCAGCTGCATTAGGTTTTGGTTTTCGTTGTGGTTTCCTGGGTATGCTGCACATGGAAATTATTCAGGAGCGGTTGGAACGTGAGTTTGGAATGACCGTAATTACTACTGTTCCCAACGTATCGTACCATTGCTACAACAGAAAAGGAGAAATGACTGTGGTAAACAACCCGTCAGAACTTCCTGACCCGAGTCACATCGAACGTACCGAAGAGCCTTATATCTTTGCTCAGATAATCACACGTACAGATTACATAGGGCCGATTATGTCGCTTTGTTTGAATAAACGCGGCATACTCAAAAACCAAACGTACATTACAGCTGATCGCGTTGAAATGAATTTTGAAATGCCATTGGCTGAAGTTGTGTTTGATTTCTTCGATAAACTAAAATCAGTTTCGCGCGGTTATGCCTCATTCGATTACCATCCTATCGGTTACCGCGGATCAGATTTAGTAAAGCTGGACATTATGCTTAACAAAGATGTAGTAGATGCTTTATCTGCTATCATCCATCGCGAACGTGCGTATGATTGGGGGAAACGTATTTGTGAAAAACTGAAAGAATTAATACCAAGACACCAGTTTGAAATACCCATACAAGCTTCCATAGGAGCGAAAATTATTGCACGTGAAACCATCAAAGCTATTAGAAAAGACGTTACCGCAAAATGTTACGGTGGAGACATTTCACGTAAAAGAAAACTGCTCGAGCGCCAGAAGGAAGGTAAAAAGCGGATGAGACTGGTAGGAAGCGTAGAAATACCGCAATCGGCATTTATGGCTGTACTAAAGTTAGATTAAAACCAAACACACAGGCTGATTCATCGGCCTTATAAATTTATACCACTATGCAAATACTCAACGGAAACGAAGTAGCCAAAGCACTTAAACAAGAAATTGCGAAAGAAGTAAGCGCGCTTAAAAATAGCGGAAAGAAAGTACCGCATCTGGCAGCTGTATTAGTGGGCAATGACGGAGCCAGCATGACCTATGTAGGTGCAAAGGAGAAGGATTGTGAAGAAGTAGGCTTTGACTCCACAGTGTTGAGATTCTCTCCTGAAACTACGGAAGATGATTTGCTGAAAGTTATTCATGACCTGAACACCAATCCTGATATTGACGGATTCATTGTTCAACTTCCTTTACCTAAACACATCAATGAAAAAAGAATAACCGAGTCTATCGACTACAAAAAAGATGTAGACGGCTTTCATCCCATGAATGTGGGACTTATGTTTAAAGGACTACCCTGCTTTTTACCTGCTACTCCTTTTGGCATTATAAAATTATTGGAGCATTATAAAATTGAAACGAACGGAAAACACTGTGTAGTGATAGGACGTAGTGATATTGTAGGAAAACCTATGAGTGCACTGATGCTCCAAAAGAACTGCACAGTTACCGTTTGCCACAGCCGAACGGTAGACATTGAAAAGCACATTCAGCAAGCTGATATTATTATAGCTGCTGTAGGTATTCCAGAATATCTTAAGGCAAACATGATGAAAGAAGGAGCTGTGGTAGTTGATGTAGGAATAACCCGTGTTGATGCCCCGGGTTCATCTAAAGGATACGTTTTAAAAGGTGATGTGGCATATGAAGAATGTGCCGCCAAGGCTTCATGGATTACACCTGTTCCCGGTGGTGTTGGCCCCATGACACGTGTCGGGTTATTGCTCAATACCTTAAATGCCGTAAAGCTCAGGTAAGCATTTTCTTACTTATTTAATCATAACTAACCGGTGTCAACCACCAAGTCACAAACCGAAAACACTCACTCATTATTGCCTGTAATGGAACATTTCTATACCATACAGGGAGAAGGGTATTACAGCGGCCAGCCTGCGTATTTCATTCGTTTGGCAGGATGTGATGTGGGTTGCGTGTGGTGTGATGTAAAAGAAAGTTGGGATGCTTCCATACATCCGAAATATACGGTTGATGAAATAGTGAAATGGGTGACAGATTCAAAAGCCACCATTGCAGTGATAACCGGAGGCGAGCCATTGCTGCATCAGCTGGATGAACTCACAACAGCATTACAAACAAAAGGTATTCGAACGCACATTGAAACATCTGCATCATCACCTTTAAGTGGCACATGGGACTGGATATGCGTATCTCCTAAAAAATTTAAGCATCCCTTGAATGACGTTACCTTTACAGCACATGAGTTGAAGGTAGTGGTATTTAACAAATCAGATTTGGAGTGGGCCGAGCAACATGCACAACATGTAAATAAAAAGTGTCGTTTATATCTTCAACCGGAATGGGATAAAAAAGAGAGTGTGCTACCTTTGATTATTGACTACGTGAAACAACATCCGCAGTGGACCATATCCATTCAAACCCATAAATACATTAACATTCCTTAGTCACTATGGCTTAACAATTGCAAAACAGCATAACATGAAACAAATCCTCAGCCTCTTTATCTTACTTTTCTCGGTAGCACTACTTAGCCAAGCCCAACCGCTGCCTGACGGAACCAGCAAATCAAAAAAGGCCCAGAAATATTTTGATGAGGCACTGAACCATTATGCGATGCGCGATTATGCTCAGGCAGAACAAATCATTACCAAAGCACTTAAGGCTGACCCCGACTTTATTGACGCATTGTTACTTCATGCAGATTTAAGGAGCGCAGCCGGTGATGCGGAAAAATCCATCCGCTTGTATGAAAGAATAATTCAACTAGAACCTCGGTTTTATGTTGCGTATTATTCTTTGGGGTTGGAAGCTTACCGTGCTGCTCAATACGAAAAAGCACTTCAGGCATTAAAAGGGTTTATGGAATTTCGCGGGTTAAAACCTTCGCAAGTAAACCAGTCAAGATTCATTATGGACAATTGCCAGTTTGCCATTCGTGCCATAAAAAATCCTGTTCCTTTTAACCCTATCAATCTTGACTCCAACATCAACACTGCAAGAGACGAATATTTCCCGGGAATTACTGCCGATGAACAAACCATTATTTTCACCCGCTTACTGGTAAAAGGCGGAGATGCAAACTCCAACAAAAAAAACACCTCCAACCCTTACATGCTCAATGAAGATTTTTACATGAGCAAAAAGAACAAAGCACAAAACTGGTTTCCCGCATTTAACATCGGAGAGCCGGTAAATACACCCGAAAACGAAGGTGCCGTAACCATCTCGGCTGACGGGCAATACTTATTTTTCACGGGCTGTAACCGTGAGGGTGGCTACGGCAGCTGCGATATTTATTTCTCTTACCTTGACGGTGACACGTGGACACAACCGCGTAACATAGGTGCACCCATCAATACAAACAACTGGGAATCTCAACCTTCCTTATCGTATGACGGCAAAACGCTTTATTTTGCCAGCAACCGCCCGGGTGGTCATGGCGACATGGATTTATGGATGAGTAAACTTGAAAATGGCAAATGGGGTACACCCGTTAACCTGGGAGACAAAATAAACACCGCACAATCTGAACAGTCGCCCTATATTCATAAAGATGACCAAACTTTGTACTTCTCTTCCAACGGACACATAGGCATGGGAGATCTGGATTTATTTATGGCCAGCAAACAAGCTGACGGAACATGGACCTACCCTAAAAACTTAGGTTACCCCATTAACTCCAATGATGATGAACTGGCTTTAACACTTTCAGGTAATGGAATTGATGCCTACTATGCCTCAGAGATGAAAGGCGGTAAAGGAGGACTTGACATTTACAAATTTGAATTACCAATCTCAGCCAGACCGCAGGGAATAAGTTATGTGAAAGGTAATATCTACGATGCCGATAACAAAAGGAAGCTACGCGCAAAAGTTGAATTGATTGATTTGGCCACAGGAAAACCCTTGGTGGAAACATATGCCAACCGTAAAACAGGTGAGTTTCTCGTCTGCCTTCCAGCCAATAAAAATTATGCATTGAACGTAGCTCATGAAGGATACCTTTTTCATTCAGAAAATTTCTCCCTGATTAATTCACCTGCATCACAACCTTTTCTGTTAGACGTACCGTTAAAGCCCATTAAAGCAGGTCAATCTGTGGTGTTAAAGAATGTGTTTTTTGATACCGACAAATTTGATTTGAAGGAAGAATCCAGAGCCGAACTGAATAAACTGGTTAGTTTGCTTCAAAGTAATCCGCTTACTAAAATTGAAATCAGCGGACATACCGATAATCAGGGAAACAAGGCGAAAAACATTGCCCTGTCGCAAAACAGAGCAAAAGCGGTAATGGATTTTCTGGTTAGTAAAGGCATTGCAAAAGAAAGGCTAACAGCTAAAGGATATGCTGACGAACAACCCATAGCCACCAACAACGATGAAGCAGGAAGGGCGTTGAACAGAAGAACAGAATTTAAAATTGTAAATTAAAACAGTTCAATAATCCTTTCTACCGGCCTGCCGATGATGGCCTTGCCATCTTTTACCACAATAGGGCGCTCTATCAAAACAGGATGAGCCGAGAGTATTTCCAACCATTCTTCCTGAGTGTAAAACTTGCCTTCAAACTTTTCTACATACATAGGTTCCTTCTTCCTCACCAGCTGTTCTACATCTGTTCCCAAATAGTCAAGTAATCCTTTCAACTCCGCAGGAGATGGCAGGTTTAACAGGTAATTGACGGCTTCATAACGTTCTCCGTTTTCGTTTAACAACTCCATGGCACTTTTGCATTTACTGCAATCCGGATTATAGTATATCTTTAACATGGGGAGTAATTATATTTTTAAGGTGCCCACGGTTGTCGTATTTCTTCCACAAGTAAAATTCACGGGTAAAATCTATGTATTCCTCTGTAGGTGTTGTGTCACTATTGTACATGAGTAAACATTTTCTAACTAATGGCTGAACCTGCTTTGCCCAACACATCAATAACCTGTTGGGAGGCGCCCCTTCCCTGCCGGTTACTTCCATTATTTCATGGAGATGTAATCCCGCTTGCTCACAAAGTTCCATGAGTTCTTGTGCTTCAATCACCGGTAACACTACATAAAACTTTCCATCTTTAGAGAGCAATTGCTGTACACCTTTCACCAATTCGTCAAGGGGTAAAAAATCAGCGAAACGAGCTTGGGCTCTTTGCTCTGTTGGATGTTGTCGGTTATTCCCTTTTGTTTTGTTGGCTGATTTATAAAACGGAGGATTGCAAACAATCAATCGGTAATTATTAAGTGATAACGAATGAAATTCCTGAAAAGATTGACAAACAGAGCTAAGTCGTTTATGCCACAATGAACGCGCAAAATTATCTGCAGCTTGGTTTGCTGCATCACTATCCACCTCTACGGCTTCAATTATGGCCTCCGGAAATTTCTGAGCCATCATAAAGCTAAGTAAACCTGTTCCGGTGCCTATATCCAACACCTTTCCTACTCTCAGCTTATCATCCACAAAACAGCCTAATAATACTCCATCTGTGCCCACTTTCATAGCACACTTATCCTGTTCTATACTGAATTGTTTAAAGTGAAAAGGTTTACTCATGATGATAAGGCTCACCTTTAATAATGGTAAACGCCCTGTACAACTGTTCCAGAAAAATTACCCGGATAATCTGATGTGAAAAAGTCATTTGTGAAAGCGACAGTTTTGCTTGTGCGCGCTGGTAAACGGCATCAGAGAAACCATACGCTCCACCTATTACAAATACAATGGATTTTGTTTGCAGTTGCCACTTTTCCAGTTGAGCAGCAAACTGAACAGAGTTGAATTCTTTGCCTTTATCATCCAGTAAAATCAGAAAATCTGCAGCTGATAATTTACGAAGTATGTGCTCCCCTTCTTTTTGTTTTACCTGTTCTGCAGTAACGGAGGATGTCTTCTTAACAGCTTCCACTGTGTGCAAGGTAAATGAAGTATAATGAATCAACCTTTCGGCATACTCCGTTATACCTTTCTCAATAAAAGGGAAAGTGGTTTTACCTGTAACCAGTAAAGTTACCTTCACAGCAACGCTTATTCAGCCTGAGTATCTTTCTTTTTCCTCGGCTCTTTCTTTTTACCGATAACAATTTTGAGTTGCTCGTCTCCTTCTTTGTAATCTACATCGATGGTATCACCTTCAGCAATCTCTGTCTTCAACATTTCCTCTGCAATCGGGTCTTCGAGGTATTTCTGAATGGCTCTGTTAAGCGGACGGGCACCAAAATCAGGATCAAATCCTTTATCAGCTAAAAACACTTTGGCCTCTGTAGTCATTTTGAATTTGTACCCCATTTGTTCTATGCGCACAATCAACGTTTGCAAAGAGATATCAGCTATGGCCAGAATATCTTCTTTGTTTAGTGAATTGAATATAATCACATCGTCAATGCGGTTCAAAAACTCAGGTGAGAAGAAACGTTTTAAGGCTGTTTCTATCACACTTTTCGAATGACCATCCTCACCGTCTTTTTTACTTTGCGTGCCGAAACCAACACCGCCACCGAATTCTTTTAACTGACGTGAACCAATGTTCGATGTCATAATGATGACTGTGTTTCTGAAATCAACTTTGCGTCCCAGGCTATCAGTCATAAAGCCTTCATCCAATGCCTGAAGCATGAGGTTGAATACATCGGGGTGGGCTTTCTCTACTTCATCTAGCAGAATAACAGAATATGGTTTTCTGCGTATTTTTTCGGTAAGCTGTCCGCCCTCTTCATAACCCACATAGCCCGGAGGCGCTCCAACCAATCTGGATACTGCAAATTTCTCCATGTATTCACTCATGTCGATGCGTACCAAGGCATCGTCACTATCAAACAAATAACGGGCAAGTACTTTGGCCA
>JAGPCK010000001.1:0-170295 GCA_018058135.1 Bacteroidia bacterium
AGTTAATGGTGGAAATAGGCATTCCCGTAGCACCTTCTAAAACAGCCAACTCCTTTTTGGAAGGAAAAGAAATTGCACAGGAAATAGGTTTCCCATTAGTAATACGCCCTTCCTTCACTTTGGGTGGATATGGTGGTGGTTTTGTGTGGAAAAAAGAAGAGTTTGAAGCCGCCTTAATGCGTGGATTACAAGCCTCTCCCACACACGAAGTACTGGTAGAAAAGGCCGTACTGGGCTGGAAAGAATATGAGCTGGAACTGCTGCGCGATGGCAACGACAACGTGTGCATTATCTGTTCTATCGAGAACTTTGACCCCATGGGCGTACACACAGGTGATTCCATAACTGTTGCACCGGCCATGACTTTGAGTGACACGTGTTTTCAAACCATGCGCGACATGGCCATACACATGATGCGCTCCATAGGTAATTTTGCCGGTGGGTGTAACGTGCAGTTTGCGGTAAACCCCGAAAACGAAGAACTGATTGCTATAGAAATTAACCCGCGCGTTTCGCGCTCATCAGCACTGGCATCAAAAGCCACCGGATATCCTATTGCTAAAATTGCCTCTAAACTAGCCATTGGTTACAACTTAGATGAGTTAAAAAATCCGGTTACCAAAACCACGTCAGCCTATTTTGAACCGGCACTGGACTACGTAATCGTAAAAATTCCCCGCTGGAACTTTGATAAATTTAAAGGAGCCGATAAACAACTGGGCTTGCAGATGAAATCTGTTGGAGAGGTTATGGGAATTGGTCGCACGTTTATTGAGGCTTTACAGAAAGCTTGCCAGTCGTTGGAAATCGGACGCCTGGGCATGGGTGCTGACGGGTATCAACTGCGCAACCTGGAAGAGATTGCGCACAGTTTACAGTTTCCATCGTGGGACAGGTTATTCCACATCAAGGATGCCTTTAACATGGGTGTACCCATTTCCAGTGTAGAAAAACTTACGCGTATTGACCGTTGGTTTCTTACCCAGATACAAGATTTGGTGCGATTGGAAACGGAACTCAAACGTTTCAGTTTGAATAATATTCCTCATGACTTATTTGTAGAGCTCAAAGAAAAGGGATTCTCTGATGCACAAATTGCCTGGGTACTGGGCAACAATACCTCAGAAGATGAGGTTTATGAGCGCAGAAAATCCATGGGCATTCGCAGGGTATATAAAATTGTAGATACCTGTGCCGCTGAGTTCCCTTCGCCTACCAACTATTTCTACTCTACGTTTGACGGAGAAAATGAGTCAGTAGCTACCGACCGCAAAAAAATTATCGTGTTGGGTTCAGGACCTAACCGCATTGGGCAGGGAATTGAATTCGACTACAGCTGTGTACACGGATTACTTGCTGCTAAAGAATGTGGTTACGAAGCAATCATGATTAACTGCAACCCTGAAACTGTTTCCACAGATTTTGATATGGCCGATAAACTTTACTTCGAGCCGGTATTCTGGGAACACATTTGGGAGATTATTGAGTTGGAAAAACCTGAAGGTGTAATTGTACAACTGGGTGGACAAACCGCATTAAAATTATCAAAGCGTCTGCATGAAAAAGGCATAAAAATAATCGGCACTTCGTATGCTGACATGGACCTTGCTGAAGACCGCGGATTGTTCTCTGATCTGCTGAAAGAATTAGAAATTCCTTACCCGATGTACGGTGTAGCTGAAACTGCTGAAGAGGCTATTGTAGTGGCGAAGAATGTGGGTTACCCCGTGCTGGTTCGTCCGTCATACGTATTAGGTGGACAGGGGATGAAAATTGTGATAAACGATGAAGAACTCGAATCAGCCGTTATCAGTTTGTTGGGCGACTTACCCGGCAACCGTGTGCTGATTGACCATTTTCTTGACCGTGCTGAAGAAGCAGAAGTGGATTGCATAAGTGACGGAGAAAACGTACACATTGTAGGTATGATGGAACACATTGAACCGGCCGGTATACATAGCGGTGATTCCTGTGCGGTATTACCTCCTTTCAGCCTGAGTGAAAATGTTAAAAAGGCTATGGCTGAGTATGCAGTGAAGCTTGCAAAAAATATGCGTGTAAAAGGTTTACTCAACATACAGTACGCCATAAAAGATGAAAAAGTATACGTAATTGAAGCCAACCCGCGTGCCTCACGAACTGTGCCTTTTATAGCCAAAGCATATGATGTTCCTTACGTAAATATTGCCACTAAAGTGATGCTGGGAACACATAAACTAACAGATTTCAAGATTGAAGAAAAACTTCAGGGATATGCCATAAAAGAACCGGTGTTCTCCTTTAATAAGTTTATCGGGGTAAATAAAGAGCTGGGGCCTGAAATGAAATCAACCGGAGAGGCTATTCGTTTTATCAAAGACCTTAACGATCCGTTCTTCCGTCATTTGTACAAGGAGAAATCCATGTACTTAAGTAAATAAGTTATGGTAAAGTTTCTGCTGACTACAATAGCAGTAGTTATACTGTTCAGAATACTGATGCGATTGCTGTTCGGCAACTTTATGGTGAAAGTGGAAAAACACTACTACCACAGCCACCCAAAGCCGGAAGAAAAAAAAGAAGGGTCAGTAAGAATTGAAAATACAGATGTGGTAAAACGTCAGCGTTATAAAAATGACGAAGGTGATTATACCGATTACGAAGAAGTAAAAGATTAATCCATGAAATTCATTCGTCAGTTTCTCGCATCAGCTTTAGGTACAGAAAAGTACCTGCAACTTATCAGCACCACATATATCCGAATGGTAAACGCTGGGGTGTACCGAGAGAAGTATCCGGAATTGTTTTACCTCGATACCATTATTCAGCCCGATTTTGTTTGTATTGATTTAGGCGCCAATGTGGGGTATTACTCTACCCGAATGGCCCACCTCACCAAAGGGAAAATATATGCAGTAGAGCCGGTAGCTTTATTCAGAAATATTCTGGAGAAAAACCTGAGCAGATTCAACTGTAGTAATGTTGAAATACTACCCTTTGCTTTAGGCAGCGAAGAGAAAAAAATAAAGATGGGAACCCCGGTTGTAGAGGGTGTGTTTCGCCACGGCTTAACCAAGGTGATTGATGATGGTAACGATAGTTCCATTGCCCACACCTATGAGGTGGACATGAAAGTGCCCGACCAACTCTTTAGTAATCTGCAACGGTTAGATTATGTAAAATGTGATGTGGAAGGTTATGAAATATACATATTCCCGCATTTTCTAAAAACATTGGAGCGGTTCAAACCTGTAATTCAAATAGAGATTTCCTCTGCTGAAAACAGACAACTAATATCTGATAGTTTGAACACATTAGGCTACAAAGCCTATGGTTTAAATGAGGGTGAACTTGAGTTGCTAAGCAGCGAAACGTACCTCAATTACAACAAGGGAGACTTCTACTTTAAAACCGATAAGTAATAACTACTACCAATCGTCCTCGTCCACTTGAACGGGATCGCGCATGTCGCGTTTCAGGTCTTTTATAAGTTTGTTAATGTCACTATCTGCACCGCGCAAAATGGCATCAGCTGATTTTGGATTGGTACTGGTGGTGTTGTAGTACTCGAAATATGTTTTGGTCGGTTCCGTTTTATCCCCGTCAAAAAGTTTATTCACATTGTATAAGTTGGTGATGGTATACTTGTACCGGCCTTCTTTAATCCACACCGTAATGGTAAACATGTGGTATCCCATGTTCTTTTTGGAATATTTACTACCGTAAACATAGGCATCAATATAACCTCTTATCACCAATTTATTGTCTTTCTTGTCCACTTCAAAAATCTCTTTGGCCCTTTCTCCGTTTTTAGTGAAGTTTTTCACTGCCCAGCGTTTAGCGCGTATATATAAGGAGTCGGCCTGAGATTCAGGTTGTTCAACAATCTCAGTGTAGGTGATTAAACTGGTAACGGAATCTATGGGCAACACTAATCTCACAAAGGGCTTAGGTGCCGGAGGTTTTTTCTCTCCTTCTTTTAAAGGCACATTCGGGTCAGCAGGTTGTTCCTCTGCAGGCTGAACATCGTTGAAAATATCCTGACTTTCTTCATTGTTCTGAGCTACGCCTGAGAGAGACAGTGCTAGTGTGAACACTAATACTGAAAAGAGTTTTTTCATGCAGGTTCGTTTTATTGGCTTCACTATTCTAATATTGTGGTGAAATATTTTTTGACAACAGTTCAAAAATAAGTTTTTGAACAATACCAAAACATAAAATTATTAAAAGTTTATCACATAATGATTCAAAGAAAGCGGAAAACTATACACAATACACATTATCAACTATTAGTACTCATATGGATATTGCTTACGTCAAGCTGCATAAACCAACATAAGCACGGTCAATCTGCTGTTCGTCAACCCGATTTCCATTCCTTTGCCAACTATGACCAGAACCGGCTCAAGCATCTTGACCTTTTACTTACTGTCGATTTTACAACCCAACAACTCAAAGGTAATGCCAAATGGCAAATTGATCGCTTATTACAATGCGATACCTTAGTTTTGGACACCAGAGATATTACTATTGAAAACGTACTCATCAACGATAAAGAGCAGGCTATTTTTCATGTGAACGTGCACGAAGCCCCATGGGGAAATGCCTTGTACATTGTTTTACCTGAACATGCTCAATCGGTTACAATTTCTTACCACACTGATGAAGGGGCTGCAGCACTCCAGTGGTTAGAACCCCAACAAACGCTCGATAAAAAATCAGGATTTCTATACACACAATCTCAGGCCATATTGGCCAGAAGCTGGATCCCTTGTCAGGATGCACCGGCTGTAAGATTTACCTATAACGCTAAAGTTCAAGTGCCCAAAGGCATGATGGCTGTTATGAGTGCTGCTCATGATACAGTGGTAAACCAAAGCGGGGTATATACTTTTGAAATGGACAAGCCTATTCCCGCTTACCTGATGGCGTTGTGTGTAGGCGACTTGCACTTCCGCTCACTCGGTTCAGGATGCGGGGTAATGGCAGAGGGGGGTATAATTGAATCGGCCAGTAAAGAATTCTCTGACCTTTCGAAAATGATTGCTTCAGCAGAAAAATTATATGGACCGTATCGTTGGGGCAGATACGATGTGGTAGTGCTTCCGCCAAGTTTTCCTTTCGGAGGCATGGAAAATCCTTGCGTTACTTTTGCCACGCCCACCATTATTTCGGGAGACCGTTCTTTAGTATCACTATTGGCACACGAGCTGGCACATAGTTGGAGTGGCAACTTGGCAACCAACCATACCTGGAACGACTTCTGGCTCAATGAGGGTTTTACTGTGTATTTTGAAAACCGCATTATGGAGGACCTTTACGGAAAAGCATTCAGTAAAATGCATGAATACACCGGCTATTGGGAGTTACTTCGCACACTAGATGAATTTGGGCCTAAAAATGAAATGACCTCGCTGAAACTGAATCTGAAAGGAATAGATCCGGATGATGCCGTATCAGATATAGCTTATGAAAAGGGGCGATTCTTTTTAACCCACCTGGAAAAAATTACCGGAAGAGAAAAATGGGACAGATTCCTCAGAAATTATTTTGACTCCTTTGCTTTTAAAACGGTTACTACAGAACAGTTTATTGAAACACTCAACCAACAGTTGCTTACAACTGATGAACTAAAAAAGCAGGCCAATATTCAAGAGTGGATTTACGGAAAAGGTTTGCCCGCATCGTTTGAGCCTCCTGTTTCTGAAGATATAGACAACGCCAAGGAGGCTGCCAAAAAATTTGAAACCGGTAGCCGAGCTTCGGGATTAGACACAAAAAACTGGCACACTTACCAATGGGTGCAGTTCTTACGCAGCTTACCCAGAAAGCTGACCGCAATTCAAATGAACGAACTTCAAAAAACCTTCTCCTTCAATTCATCCAACAGCGAAATTCGTTGCGAATGGCTGCTGTTGGTTGTAAACAATCAATACGAATCTGCCTATCCGGTATTAAAAAAATTTCTTATTGATGTGGGAAGACGAAAATTTATTAAACCTTTGTACACCAATATGGCCTCACAGCCACAAATGAAAAAAATGGCCCAAAATATTTATGCTGAAGCCAGAAAAGGATACCACACTGTTGCCACTACTACCATTGATAAAATTTTAGACACCAACAAGTAACTGATGAAATATTTAAACAACATTCTTTTTTTCGCAACGGTAACCATTGCTCTTTCTGCCTGTAATTCTGCTGAGGTAAAGCAAGCCGACAAAGAGAGCAGCCACATGAAACTTTTCAAGCACTGCCGGGAAACCGGTGACTTACAAACTGCCGCTGTAGCGCTTAACGAAATGCTTCTGGAAGACACCGCTTATTCTGATTGGTATGATACATTGGCTGTACTTTACTACAACATCAACAACTTCCAACCTGCTTCATGGTATGCCGGGAAAGTACTGGAGAAAAAGCCAAAAGACCTGCGTATGATGGAACTGGTGGCTATGTCAGAGCAACAGCTGGGCCGGCCTGAGAAGGTTTTAAAAGCATACAGCGCATTATTTAAAGCCACAAATGACTTCCAATACCTGTATCAATCAGCAGCTGTGGAATTCAGTATGGGTAATATTGATAACTGTAAGAATCTGGTTGATTCCATATTGCACAGTGCAACTATCGGAAAAGATTCCATTGAAATTCAGATTGAGAATGACTACAGTCAGCAGGTGCCTTTAAGAGCTGCGGTTTATAATTTACAGGCATTCCTTAAAGCACGTGAAGGAAATTTACCAGGTGCTAAAAAAGATTTTGAAAATGCTTTGCGCATATATCCTGATTTTGTTCTGGCACAACGTAACCTGCAAGACTTAATGAGCGGAGGAAGAAGATAGTTCGTTCCTTTACATTTGCTTAACCCAAACTTCACGGTGGTTTAACACGTTTGCGGTTTGTAAATCGCACATTTGCGATACACATCGCAACTATGGCATTTAATAAGAAGAACCACTTTCACGCAGAAGAAATTTTCCTTTCTGACTTTGCCCGCACGTTGGCTCACCCTGCCCGTATTGCTATATTACGCAAGCTGGCTGAGAACAATAAATGTATAGTTGGAGATTTGGTGAACGATTTGCCACTCGCCCAATCAACTGTTTCGCAGCACCTCAAAGAGCTTAAAAAAGCCGGGCTGATTAAAGGGCATGTGTTCGGTACAAAATCATCTTACTGTATTGACCCGGAAAGTTTGAAAGCTTTTTCGGAAGCGCTGAATGAATTTACAGAAGAGCTGCTGGAAAATCTATCGGACAAAAAAGAGTGTTAACGCATAAGCATTTGCTGTAAGAGCGGGATATTGTCGGTTTGAATAAAATCAACCCACTTGTTAATGGCTGCAACATGGTCAGCATTTGTTTTTACATTAAAAGTGGTTACAAATAATTTATGGTGATGCGCTTGTAACACTTGTTGCTTTTGTAAATGTTTATTTTCTACCACAATCCCATTAAATCCGTTTTCAAGGCATAGCTGAATCATTCCGTTGGCATTGTTTCCATCCATCATCAGTTTCACCTTGTTGTCTTTTTTACGAAGCAGTTTCAAAAAGTCCAGATCAGTTGATTCTACAAATACCCACTCACGTGCATTATACTGATTAATGATGCGCAGCACTTCATCACTCAATAGTTCAATGTATTGTTTCTGCTCTACCGGTGATGCACATTGGGGCACAGTACGCATATCAAAAAACACAATGGGCTTTACACCTCTGGCATAAAAGGATTCCATTAACGTACTTAAACGAGCCAGCTTTTCATCATGCAACACATTACCTGTAAAATGATTCTTGTAACTGCACTTACGTATTTGTGCTGCGGGCATGTTGTACATACAACCCCAGCAGTTGGTTGATTCTTCGAGTAAATGATCGTGGTACATAAACAACACCTTATCACTGCTCATCTGAATATCGGCTTCCACACCATCTGCACCGTATGCCTCCACTGTTTTGAGCAGACTTGTTATGGAATTATGTGGCAACTCATTGTTGAGCGACTGAAAACCTATTCCTCCATGCCCGATAACTCCTATTCTATTGTTATTAAGATTTTGAACGGGTTCAAGTTTATCTTTCATACAGGCTTGTGTCAAAAATGCAACAGTTGCAAACAGTAAACCGGTAATTTTATAGTTCATACAATACTCCTATTTTAACCATTCCGTTATAGCCCGTGTAACTGTGTTGCTTTGACATAATAAGGTCATGATAATTCTCCTTATACTTGCCAATACCAATTGACCCCATTGCATGTAAACCTTTCCATATTTTACGCTGCATACCAAAAGACAACGACAACTCACTAATGGCGTTTTTCTTCTTACTGCTGATGCCTGTGGGATTGTATGGCTTCAATAAAAAAGCCTGATAATCGATAGCTGCAAAAGATTTTACATTGTCTCCGGTAAGGTAATAGTACCGGTAACCCAATTGCCAGCCTCCCAACGGTTTACTGGGAACGTAGGTGTAGTTAAGCGATATCTTGGGCCCTGCATAAATCTGGTGATTACCTAATTCAATGCCCGCCTGCCATATAGAATTAAAGCCTGTATAGCTAAGCGACACTTCTTTACTCAAAATAAACTCTACTGCATTGTTGGTTTGTGCCAAGGCATTCATCGTCCATAAAAACGTGCAGATCAATAATAAAATTTGTTTCATCGTTACCGGTTATTGAAGTAGCCGGAGTGATGCTGTATTTTTCTTTTTTAGGTGGCACAAAGGTAATGCTGGCCCTAACACGCGGGGAAGTTGAACTGCTGAACGGAATATTTATGCGGGTGAAATGTTGAAACTCACACAGCGAAACTACTTATTTTTGCTTCAAAGCATGTAGCATATGAAAGCAGTACTTACCATTTTACTTCTTGTTGTTTCCAACTCATTTATGACATTGGCCTGGTATGGTCACCTGCGGTTTAAAGAATGGAAATGGTTTGAACAAAGCGGATTAATTGCACTCATTTTCATCAGCTGGGGAATAGCCCTGTTTGAATACATGTTTCAGGTGCCTGCCAACCGTATAGGGTTTAAAGAGAACGGAGGTCCTTTCACGCTTCTACAGCTTAAAGTTATTCAGGAGGTAATTACACTGGTAGTATTTGTATTATTCTCTGCCATTGCTTTCAAAACTGAAACTTTTAGAACGAACCACCTCATCGGGTTTGTTTTTCTCGTACTGGCCGTGTACTTTATTTTCAAAAAATAAAAATCAGTACCTGTTGTCCATATTCCCTGCTATTTTAGTAGTTTGCCCCTGTAATTTACTGCCGTGAAATTTGCTTCCATAGATATTGGCTCCAATGCCGTCCGTTTACTAATTTCAAGTTGGACACCTGATAATATTAATGAACCCTTTAAGCGGGTGGAATTTGTTCGCGTTCCACTGCGATTGGGTGATGATGCCTTTCGGGATAAAAAAATCAGTAAAGAGAAAAAACAACTGCTCTACAAAGCGATGGAAGCCTTCCGTTTATTGATGGATGTTCATGGTGTAGATGATTATATGGCCTGTGCCACATCTGCCATGCGCGAAGCTAAAAACGGGAAAAAAATTGCCCAAAAAATTGCAGACGAACTCGATATTGAAATTGATATCATTACAGGAAAACGGGAATCGGAACTCATACTGCGTTCAGTAAAAGATTATTTTCCTGAAACCGGCAATTACTTGACCATTGACGTAGGCGGAGGCAGTACTGAAATGACCATTATTGAAGACCATGAGCCTATGTTCTCCGCTTCCTTTGATATTGGTACCGTGCGCATGATAGACAGTTCCATTAAAGAAAAAACCTGGGACGAGGCCGAAAAATGGATAAAAGAACATACCTCACATTTGAAAACCGTAACGGCTATTGGCACCAGCGGTACCATGAACAAACTTTACCGAATGGGTCAGGAACCCGGAGAAGAGTTTATCTCTTACACCAACCTGTTGGAGTTGCATAAAATGCTGAAGAAGTATACTGTGGCAGAGCGAATTGAGAAATTAAAGTTAAATCCCGATCGTGCTGATGTAATTGAGCCATCTGCCTTTATCTACCTGAAAATCATGAAGTGGGCAGGATGTGAAAAAATACACTCACCAAGTGCCGGCTTAAAAGACGGAATGCTTATGGAATTGGCTTCCCGATACGACAAAGTACTAAAAGTAGCTTTAGAATCTGATAATTAAGCTCCTGACTGTATCCTGAGAAATAAAATTAAGAGTAAAGTCTTGTTTTTTAAACGAATGCCCTATATTTGCAGTCCTTTTTAAGAAATATACTGAAATGGCAAATCATAAATCAGCTAAAAAACGCATCAGAGGTAACGCAGTAAAGCGTTTAAGAAACCGTTACCAGGCTAAGACCACCCGTACTATTGTAAAGAAATTACGCAGTACAGATAACAAGAAAGAAGCCAGCGAATTGCTGCAAAAGGTTTTCTCTATGCTGGATAAACTGGCAAAGAAAAATATTATACATAAAAACAAGGCGTCAAACCAGAAGTCAAAACTGGCTCGCTTAGTAAAAGCATTAGGTTAAGCTTAGGCTTGGCTATTTTTTTTACCCTTTCGGCATTGCCGGAAGGGTTTTTTATTTTATAGCCCCTTCATTCGCCCTTTTTCAAAAAAATAGTATCTTGCCCTTATGTCAGATCCATCTGTTAATGTACCTATTAAATCCTGGGCCGAAGATGACCGGCCAAGAGAAAAACTCATCCACAAAGGTAAAAGTGCCCTGAGTAATGCAGAATTACTCGCCATTCTGATCAGTACCGGAACAAAAGAAGCTTCGGCAGTAGAATTAGGGAAACGCATCCTGAAACTGGCCACTGACAACCTGAATGAATTAGGGAAGCTCAGCGTAAAGGACCTGATGAAGGTGAAGGGGATTGGGGAGGCCAAAGCTATCAGCATAGCTGCGGCACTTGAACTAGGCGCCAGACGAAAACACGAAGACGCCATGGAAAAACCATCCATCACTTCCTCTCGTGATGCGTTTAATATTTTACATCCTATACTTACCGATTTAAAAGTTGAAGAATTTTGGGTACTACTGCTCAACAGAGGAAACAAAGTCATCCACCGTTTCAAAGCTAGCGAAGGAGGTGTATCGGGTACCGTTGCCGACCCTAAAGTAATTTTTAAAATGGCTTTAGAGCACCTCGCATCTTCCCTCATCCTGAGCCACAATCATCCATCGGGCAATACTAAACCCAGTCAGGCTGATATTGATCTCACCAAAAAAATGAAAGAGGCCGGAAAACTACTCGACATTCAGGTACTCGACCACCTTATTATTACAGAAACAACTTACTACAGTTTTGCTGATGAAGGAATGATGTAAAGCTGCTTGCTTTTTAACATCTTTGCCACGTATGCAACACCACCGTATTGTAATTGCAGGCGCGGGGCCTGCCGGAACAAGCACCTCCCTGTTCTTAGCTAAGGCGGGCATTCCTCACCTGATTATTGACAAGGCCTCTTTCCCCCGCGATAAGGTGTGTGGTGATGCTTTAAGTGGTAAAGTGGTGGAAGTAATGAAAAAACTGGATGCTTCCATGATAGACGAAATGAGTGCTGCATCACAAAAATTTATGGGAAGCTACGGTGTAGTGTTTGGTGCACCCAACGGCAAGGAGTTGTCCATCCCGTTCCGTTCAATTAAAAATACCGATACAACTGCACCCGGATTTATAAGTAAGCGCGTTGATTTCGATGATTACCTCTTTCGCCAACTCAATCGCACATATGCTGAGGTTAAAGAAAATGCAACTTTAGAAAATGTACAGCGCACAGGCACGCAACTGCATTTGGATATACACTACAATGGAACTTACGAAACCATCTCTTGCGATATGCTTATTGATGCACAGGGTGACCGTAGTGTGTGCAACAAACAACTGGCCGGTATAAAAAAAGAAGATGCACATTATTGTGCCGGCATTCGGGCTTACTATAAAAATGTAACCGGCTTTAATGAAGGTAATTTTATTGAGCTGCATTTTCTTGAAGAACTTTTGCCGGGTTACTTCTGGATTTTTCCATTACCCAACGGCATGGCAAATGTGGGTGCAGGCATGTTGAGCAAAACCGTAAGTGATAAAAAGATAAACCTGCGCGAAGCCATGCTCAAAGCCATTAAAGAAAATCCGCGCATTAAAGAACGTTTTAAAGATTCGGAACTTGTCGGCAAAATTCAGGGCTGGGGATTACCGCTGGGGTCAAAAAAAAGAAATATATCGGGAGATAATTTCTTACTTACGGGTGATGCAGGCTCTCTCATCGACCCGTTTACCGGAGAAGGTATTGGCAATGCCTTATATAGTGGTATGCTGGCCGCAGCCATGTGTGAAAAAGCCATACAGCACAATCGTTTTGATGCTGCTTTTTTAAAGGAGTATGAACACAATATTTACGATCGTTTATGGGATGAGCTTAAACTTAGTCACACCTTACAGAAATTATGCAAGTATCCCTCGCTGTTTAACTTTGTGGTGAACAAAGCACACAAAAGCAAAACACTTCGTGAAACTATCTCGTGCATGTTTGATGACATTGACATGCGCAGCCAATTCAGCAATCCGTTGTTTTACCTGAAAATGTTGCTGAATAAATAATTCCCTCTTTGATTAAATTGCATGCAACTTATCTGTGCAATTATACGTCACAAGGTAATAGTCCTATTTTATTGACCAAAAACCTGAGTGCTATGAAAACAAAAACTAACTTGATTATTGGCTCTATCGGGCTGATTTTCTACCTGAGCATGGCTACTGTATTTGCACAAACAACCATCAAAACAGACAAGTTATTCAACAATGGGTGCAAACACCAATCGCTAACTGTTACATTAAAGAATCCTCCCACAGGTGCCACGGGTTATTCCTGGAATTGGGGTGATGGTAATTCTTCATCTAGTTCAACATTACCATTTGCACAACATATTTACAGCAACTCAGGAAAATTCATTATCAGTTGTACTGTTAGTGGGGTTAATCAAACTTACTTTTCAGATACCGTATATGTGAACAATCTTCCCAAGGCAGAAATAGTTACTACGAATGGCAATAAATTTTGTAACGGACAAGCTGTTTGTTTTCAAGACAACTCAACAATCGCATTACCACTCAGCGGGCGACCTGTTGCTCCACTCACAAAAAGGTTAGTGCTTCATGGTGACGGATCAAGAGACGGAAATCCGTTAAGTGTTAAAAATTTCTGCTACACTTACCCCTCTCCCGACTACAATGTATATACCATAACTATGGTTGTTACCGATGCAACAGGTTGTACAGACACGATCATAAAACCCAACCATATCTACATTGTTGGAAATCTTAAAGCAAAGTACTCTTTTACCGCACCTGAAGGCTGTAAACAAACTCCGATAAGATTTCATACAGATGCCCTTTTCCTTAATCAAACACGATCAGAAATTCTCTATCCTGACTCCATAAAACGTTTTAGCTGGCTATTCGGAGATGGGACAGTTGACAGTGTGAATTGGCAAGGAGTGCCACACCGCTATTCTACAAATGGTGTATTTTCTCCTGGTTTGTTTGTAGAAGACATAAACGGATGCAAAGATACTTTCACAATAAACGGTGCTGTGCGAAATACCAGTTTTGCTTTTAATTTACATTCTATTGTTGATAGCGCCTGTGCCAACCCCGGTATCATTTGCTGGAAACAAACCCCTGTTGCGGGAGCAAGCAAGCTGTGGGAATTCTGGATTAGCCCGAACCCCAAATTTAACCCGTCAACTGGAAAGTATGCTATTCCCAGCGGAACCGGATGGCAACCACTTTCACCTGATCCAAAGGTTTTCACAGAAGATGCCAGCTTCGAGCCTTGCAGAACCATTCCGTGTGGAATGGCCAGAGTACTGTTGAAAATAACAGCACCCGGATGTAAAGACACTACCTGGTTTTGGGACACTGTAGAAGTGCTTGGCCCAGATGCACAAATTGAGGTAGCAGGTATAAGCGGTTATGCTGTTGCTGATAGCATGCGCTATCAGTGCAAAGTGGTAAACACAGTTCACTTTCCCAACAACTCTTGCCATTACAAGGCTTTTCATGTGCAACGATTGTGGAACTTCGGAGACAAATATGCCCGTCAATGTACAACTGATACAAAAAACGGAATCAATGTGAACGGCAACGACACACTTAGCTTATTGGATCCCGTTAAATACCCTCCGGGAAGTAACCGACCTTGTAACTGTAATTTTTCAGTTGATTCACTGCCATCGCACAGCTATACCGATTGGGACACATTGGCCCTAAGGGCAGTAAACGGGTTTACATTTATCCAACCCAATCAACCTCCTTACTCTACCAAAAACTTCCCTGAGTATAAAGCGAAGTTGATGTTGTACGATAGTGTAAACAAATGCGGAGATACCGATAGTGTATTGCTGTTTTTCGGCCCTCCGAAGGCCGGTCCGGCCGATGCATCTATTACTCCTTCAGGTCATACCAAAGTAGTATTACCATATGTAAACTATAGTGACCCTATAACTTTAAAACGAAGCGGTATAATGTGTTTTGGTGCAGCCCCCAACGGAATTATATTTGATCTGAGTGGATTGCAGCCTTCCTCTTCACGCTCCCATGTCTCCATCAACTTCGACTCAGCAGCAGGTATCCACAGTTCCAAATGGACCACACAAGCCGCTTTATTTAAGCAGTTGAACAATCAATCGCCATGGAATATCCCTGCCTCACCTAAACAGTGGCCCAACAGTATTGCAAAAAATTATTATGATCCTCCCGGGCTTGCTGATACCAATGGCTGGATAACTATTGGTATTGTAGCAGGTAACGGTTATGGAAATAACCGGTGCTACGATACAGCATACTATCATAACTTTTTAAGACTTACCCCAGTCACACCTGCTTGGGACATTGTAGACAAATTGCCAAGCGGACAAGTGAAGAACTTTGGGATGAGGCCATTTACATTACGGGGGTCTTTGCGTAAGAATTATCAAGACAGCATTTTGGCCATCGTGTGGAACTGGCAGGATGGCTGGGTTGATGTGGACAGTATACTGAGGCCGGGTTACGTTAGAAATAATCTTCCTCCCGTACCAAGTTACCAGCGGATACGTTACAAAATTAATCCGCAGGGAACTGTCGTAGGTCAGTTGGATGTATCTCACCTGCCTTCAGGAGATGTGGGTTCAGACACCTTAAGTCATACCTATGTTACCAACGGACGCTATTACCCTAATGTTTCACTCATCACGGTTTCGGGTTGTTTTCAATTCTCTATCAAAGAAATTGGCGTTGGCAATAACTTGCAAAGAAGTGTAAGTGATACCGTGGTGTGTACAGGAGATTCTGTATTGTTCCTTGATAGCGCTAACTATTACATTATGCCTGAACCTGTCTTCCCTCCATATTATTTACGCATGGGTCGTGACCCTTATTTGGGCGGCTATAGAAAAGCGTTGCCTGTTGCACCTTATGTAACCGAAGAAATTTATTGGGATATCTATAAGCGAACAGTGAACGGAACAGACTCCTTCATGCAACGTTTGACAGGTCCCTTGAAAAAACATGCTTTCGCTGAACGCGGTTTATATATCATCAAAATGCTGGTGCGAGACAGTACAAATAATATTGATACTGCACAGTTCCCAATGCGGGTAAATGTGGTAGGTGTGGATGCCGGAATATATACTGTAAAAAATCCTTTTGATTGTGATGATACCATTCAGCTTTATGATTCATCAGTGGTATTTGACGCTTTTAAAACCCTGTACGGACAAGAAACTGATCAAATAAAACCTGAGAATCAAAACGGATATTACTGGGAGTTTGGAGACGGAAAAGCAAACAGCCCGTTAAAAAACCCTTATCATGAGTATACCAGTAATGGCACATTCCTCGTGATGCATATAGTAACAACTATTCAAGGTTGTACTGATACTGTTTACAAAAACATCAGCATTAACGGCAAAATACCGTTGTTTGATTTTATAGGTGACTCTATCGGTAAGGCTCCGTTTAAAGTTACCATTGACAACAAATCAACCGGTACAAATTTCTTCTACTGGTACTTTGGTGATTATATTTTCCCTGAGATTACAGACAATGATTCCAACATGACCCATACTTACAATGAACCGGGTGAATACTGTATTTATCTTGCCGCATCAAACGTAAATGACAACTGCAAAACAATCATTTACCCCGACAGTATGTCTCCAGTTGTTGGTAAACGTTGTGTAAAGGTTTTGGTTGATAGTGTAAAATTGGATGTGCTACAACCTGATTCCAAAAAATCTGTCTCCGTATACCCAAATCCTGCAACAAACGTATTAACTATTGAGTCACTAACAGACATAGTACAATCAGAGATTTGTATACTGGATATACTGGGCAGAAAGTGGTGCGGAGTGAAGCCAGTAGCTGTTAAATCTAAACAATGTACCATCTCAGTAGAACATCTGAAGCAAGGGGCCTACCTGCTTGAACTGAAAAATGGTGAGACCATTTATCACCTGAGGTTTATTAAGAACTAAAAAAAAAGAGGCTGTGCTGAAAATACAGCCTCTTTATTTTACCCTTACCTGTTGCCCTATACTGAGTATAAAATCTGTTTTATTATTCAGCTTTAATAACTCATCAATGGGTACATTGTATTTGCGCGATATGGAATAGAACGTTTCTTTCGCCTGTACTGTGTGGTAAACCGGAACCTGTGGTTTTACCTCCTCTTTGGGTGCAGCTTTTTGATTCTGAAGTATTATTAACTCCTGGCCCACCCGGGCATTTAAATCTGTTAATTGATTAAGTGCAATCAACTCATCAACGGTGATGTTGTATTTGCGTGCAATACCATACAAGGTTTCCTGTTCTTCTACCACATGAATCCCTGTCTTAATATTGCTGCTGCGTTTAAATCCGCTTTGGTGCTGATTAACGATAAGTTGCTGCCCAATCTGAATGGAGTCCGTAGTTAGTTTATTCAGGTCCTTAAGCACGGCTACTTTCAAATTGTACTTACGTGATATGGAATAAAGTGTTTCTTTAGGTTGAACAGTATGCAAAAATGTTTCTTCGCTGTTATCAATGGTGCTATCTGCTCGTTGGGCCAGTGGCAACTCTTTTAAGTCAGCGGCAACTGCGTCCATGTTTTCCTGTGGTTTTTCTGAGATAGTAATTTGCTCTTCTTTAAGGTAGGAAGTGGTGGTGTCATTTTGTACTGTGGTATCACTTACTGTTTGCACCAACTGCTGCGTTGCCTTTTCAGCTTCTACTTCTTTTCTTACCTGAGCAGTATCAGCGGGCATAGCTTTAATCTCTTCAATTACCGGTTGTGGCTTTACTGCATTCGATGAGTCATACACCACCACATTTTTCTGTTCAGGTTCTATTTTTTTCTCTTCCGGTTTTACCTGTGTAGGTTGTTGCTGCTTAACCACCTTTACTGAATCTTTCTTTATCACAACCTCTGCAGGTATGGGGGCAGGTGGGGGCAATTGAGGTATGAGCAGCGGACGGAACATTTCATCCTGACGGGTGCGTAAGCGGGGCATCTCTTTGCGTTTACCCTGAAGATTCAATACTTCACCCCACATAGGTTCAGTGCCAAACTCCATTTTGTTTAGTTTATACAGACTTTTGAGTTTTATGGCAAACCGTTGCGATATGCGGTACATGTTGTCGCCAAACTGAACTTCATAAGTAGCCACCTTTCCTTTATTAAATTTAGGCTTGAGGTAAAGCGTGTCACCTGATCTTGGGTTGGCTCCGCGTTTAATATCGTTGTACTTAAAAATCTGCCACACCATCATATCGTTGCGCAAGGCTATTTGGGCATAACTCTCTCCTTTAGCGGCAATAGTTACGGGTAAATTGTTCCATTCCTTAATTGCTACGGGTGCCGGCACAGGTTTAATCTCCTCTTTCTTCTCCGCTACCGGTGCGGGTAATGCAGGTTGAATATTCAATTCTCCTCCATCATATTGCTGCAGGTTATGTTTCTCAATAAAGTTGATGAGCAATTGCGGATAATTGGGATTGGTGGCATATCCTGCTTTCTTTAATCCTTCAGCCCAGCCTTTGTAATCAGTAGGTGTAAGGTCAAATAAAAAAGCATAGCGTGAAGATTTCATCAAAAAATCCGAATGGTCACGGTAAGAGTCTTCAGCTGTTGGATAAGCCCTGAAACATTCCTGAGGAGCATCATCGTCTTCATAAAGGGTACGGCCCGTCCACTCCTTCTTGCATTTTATACCAAAGTGATTGTTGGCCTCTGTGGCTAAACGGCTGTTACCGTTACCTGATTCCAGAATGCCCTGAGCCAATGTGATGCTGGCCGGTATGCGCGAGCGTTTCATTTCAGCTATGGCCACATCCTTGTACTGCTGAATGTATTGTTCAGTGGTTGTTTTGGCTACATTCTGTGCTTTCCCCCAAATGCTGAACGCTGTGAAACAGACCATGAGGGAAATGCTTCTGATAAATTGTACTTTTGGCAAATTCATTGCAGCAAAGTTCTGAGCTCAAACCAAAAGCCGAACACAGGCAGGCAAGGTTTTTACTCACAAAACCATTTAATTTGTACAGTTAATAGTTCAATATGCAAGCATTTATCAGGCAACTACTACTCTTTTCATTAGCCCTCGGAACTTTCACCGGGGTAAAGGCTCAAATTCAAACCGCCAAAGCGAAATGGACCTACACGTTTAGCAAAAGTGAAGTAAAAACAGGTGAAGAGGTAGAACTTATACTGAAAGCCGTAATCGAAAAAGACTGGTACATGTACAGCAACGATATGGATCCGAATCTGGGCCCTGTTGTAGCTTCTTTCACGTTCACTCCACATCCTTCCTACAAAACTATTGGAACAGTAGAGGCTATCAACGCCAAACACAAGTTTGATGACGTGTGGAACGGTGAGGTCTCTATTTTTAAGGAGAAGGCAGAGTTTAGACAAAAAGTAAAAATACTGGCAGCAAATCCGGTGATTAAGGGTAACAGCGAATACCAAACCTGTACTGAAGTTTCGGGTATTTGTTTGCCCGGTGAAGAGGAGTTTGAGTTTAAGGGGTTAAATGTAATTGCCAACGAAAACACAACTTCTACCGGTGTTGAACCGGCAAGCCAAACTCCCGCTCCGGTTGTTAGCGGTATTGATTCATCAGTTGAAGTACCTGCACCAGCTACTGATAATGCTACATTAACAGCAGATACCAGCACAACTCAAAACATAACTGCTGAAAACGAGGTATCGGGTGGTGGAAAATCTATGCTGGGTTTTTTACTGTTTGCGTTTCTGGGTGGTTTAGCTGCAGTTGTTACTCCATGTGTTTTTCCAATGCTACCTATGACCGTTTCATTTTTCACCAAAAAAAGCGAGACACGTGCACAGGCTTTAACACGTGCATTTAGTTTCGGGTTTTCCATCATACTCATCTATTCGCTCATAGGTTTATTATTTGGCGTGTTAGGCCTGGGACCCGATTTTGGCAACTGGCTAAGTACACATTGGGTTCCGAATGTGTTATTCTTTATTATCTTTATGATATTTGGTGCAGCCTTTTTGGGTATGTTCGAAATTACACTCCCCAGTGGATTTGTAAATAAAGTAGACTCCAAATCAAGCATGGGAAGTTTTGTAGGTGTATTCTTTATGGCTTTCACCTTGGTGTTGGTTTCATTTAGTTGCACAGGGCCCATAGTAGGCAGCTTACTTATTGAAGCTGTAGGTGGAAAATTATTGAAACCGGTGTTGGGTATGTTTGCTTTCTCGTTTGCCTTAGCACTTCCTTTTACTTTGTTTGCCATATTCCCCAACTGGCTCAGCAATTTGCCAAAATCGGGAGGATGGTTAAATTCTGTTAAGGTGGTACTTGGATTTTTAGAGATTGCCTTAGCATTTAAATTCCTCTCCATTGCTGATCAGGTGTATCATTGGGGACTACTCGACCGTGAAATATACCTCGCTATCTGGATTGTTACTTTCTTCTTACTTGGTTTGTATTTATTAGGAAAGCTAAAGTTGAGTCATGATAGCGATTTGCCTTACCTGAGCGTACCAAGATTAGGTTTGGCCATTGTGGTATTTACTTTTGTAGTATACCTGATTCCCGGATTATTTGGCGCTCCGTTAAAAGCATTAAGTGGTTATCTGCCTCCGCAAAGTACACTTGATTTTGATTTGTATACACAACGTGGTAACTCCTCAAATGAATCACACTCCAACAGTGAGCTGGGCGAGGTAAAATATGCAGATAAATTTCATCTACCTCACAACCTCCAAGGCTTCTATGATTACAAACAGGCATTGGCATATTCTAAAAAAGTAAATAAACCTATTTTCATTGATTTTACCGGACATGGTTGTGTCAACTGTCGCGAAATGGAAGCCAATGTATGGAGTGACCCTGAAGTACTCAAACGCCTGAAAAATGATTATGTAGTTGTGGCTTTGTATGCTGATGACAAAACCGAATTGCCGGAAAGTGAATGGTACACTTCTTCTTACGATAACAAAGTAAAAAAGACAATAGGGAAACAAAACTCCGATTTACAGATTACGAAATACAATGCCAATGCACAACCTCTGTATGTGTTGATAGATGGTGATGAGAATAAACTCACTCAACCCAAATCATACGACTTGGAGGTAAGCAACTTCGTGAAATTTCTGGATGAAGGATTGGCTAACTTTAAAAAAATGCACCCATGAGCTCCATCACCAACCATTTTACTGAAGCCCAAAATATACTCGCACAGTTTATTGCCGATGAGAAGAACATTAGCGCAGTTGAAAAAGCAGGTATAATCATGGCCGAGGCAGTGCGCAACGGAAAAAAAATTATCAGTTGTGGTAACGGGGGAAGTATGTGTGATGCCATGCATTTTGCTGAAGAGTTAAGTGGTAAATACCGTAATGATCGCAAAGCCCTTCCTGCACTTTCAATTTCTGACCCTTCTCACCTGAGTTGTGTAGCCAATGATTACGGCTATGACATGGTATTTTCACGTTACATAGAGGCTATAGGCGGTGCGGGAGATGTGCTGTTAGCTATCAGCACCAGCGGCAACTCAGCCAATGTAATTAAAGCCATAGAAACTGCCAGAAATAAAAGTATGAAGGTAATTGCCCTCACCGGAAAAGACGGTGGACAAGCCGCCAAACTTTGTGATGTTGAAATACGTGCACCACATAGTGAGTATGCCGACCGCGCGCAGGAAATACACATCAAAGTGATTCACGCTTTAATTGATTATATAGAGCAGCACAGTTAATGCCCTATGCTAACTGACGTACTGAAAGCTGACCGAAACTACTTCAACTTGCTACGCTTATTTGCTGCCTTACAAGTCACATTCTTCCATTTCGATTACTTCATCAATCCGATAAAGAATAATGACGTACTGAATTTCGTTAAGCGCTTTTTGTGGTTTTTCCCGGGAGTAAATATTTTCTATTTCATCAGTGGTTTTCTGATATGGCACTCTATTACACACTTAAAAGGCAACATACGTTCATTTTATTTTAACCGGTTCATGCGCATATATCCCGGACTATGGGCTGCCCTGCTATTTTCAGTATTGGCTTTGGCGGCTTTTGGTCAGTTAACAGATATTTCTGATTATTTGAAACCCTTTTCACTGTGGCTCATAGGGCAAATGACTTTATTTCAATATTACACTCCTGCATTTCTTCGAGATTACGGATGCGGAACACCTAACGGAGTATTGTGGACAGTCATAGTTGAAGTACAATTCTATCTCCTGGCACCTTTCCTGTTTCTCATTATAAATAAAATAAAAAGCATTACACTCCAAAACACTTTTCTCCTCGTGCTGGCCGCAATTTCATTCTTCTTTAATCAGTATGAAGAGCGTTTGGGGTTACCTCTTACCCTATACAAAATTTTTTATTTTTCTGTTTTGAACTTCTTTTATCTGTTCTGTATTGGAATATTGGTTTACCTTAATTTGAATAAATTGCAACCCTTATTTAAGAAAGGTTTATACCTTCTAACAACTTGCCTGATAATGTTGGCTTTAGTTTGCTCCGTTTACAATGTACAGCTCAATCGTTATGAAGCCGATTGGTTCTCGCTCTGCATAAACCTGCTTCTTGCTTCAGTTGTTTTCAGTTTTGCATTTTCAAGAGTTGAACACAATGTATCCTTTTTTGATAAAAATGATTTTTCGTATGGGCTTTATCTTTATCATATGCCCATAGTAAACATTCTACTGGTCCTATCTATTTCTAATTATGCTTCTTTAGTTTTTTGGATTACAGCCATTACATTTGCAATTATGTCTTGGTATTGCATTGAGAAACCATTCTTAAAAAGAAAACATCTGCACTATGCTCGTTAAAACATTCGGAAGTGCTGTTTACGGAATAAATGCGGTAACCATTACGGTTGAGGTAAGCGTGGGTCAAGGCATAAAGTATTTTTTGGTAGGCTTGCCCGGTAATGCCGTAAAAGCCATCAAACATATTGGCTATAAAATGCGCACGTTGATAGATAGAGATGAAAATAAACTCACTCAGCCCAAATCATACCACTTAGAAGTAAGCAACTTTGTGAAATCTCTGGATGAGGGATTAGCAAAGTATAAACAAATACACCCATGAACTCCATCAAAAACCACTTTACCCAAGCCCAAGATATACTCGCACAGTTTATTTCAGATGACAAGAACATCATCGCAGTTGAAAAAGCAGGTATAATAATGGCTGAGGCTGTTTGTAACGGTAAAAAAATAATCGGCTATGGTAACGGAGGAAGTATGTGTGATGCCATGCATTTTGCCGAAGAGTTGAGTGGAAAATACAGGAATGCCAGAAAAGCTCTGCCGGCACTTTCTAATTCTGACCCCACCCAGCTGAGTTGCGTAGCTAATGATTACGGATTTGACCTTGTGCTTTTCCGTCACATAGAGGCTGTGGGAAATGCAGGAGATGTGTTGCTCGCCATCAATACCGGTGGCAATTCAGCCAATGTAATTGAAGCCGTCAAAAATAACAGTATGAAAGTAGTTGGCCTTACTGGAAAAACCGGAGGACTCGCAGCTACTCTATGTGACATAGAAATACGCGCACCGCACAGTGAGTATGCCGACCGCGCACAGAAAAAACACATCAAAGTCAACAAACGCTGATTGATTACATTGAACACCATACCTGATGACTACCAAAAACCTGCTTCAACCCCACCACAACCACTTCAACCTTATCCGACTATTTGCGGCACTACAGGTGGCTTTTTTTCATTCAGATGCCTTGTTGCCTAATGATTTATCCCATCCTGTTATTCTGTTTCTAAAAAAAATGCTGTGGTTTTTCCCAGGGGTGAATATCTTCTTTTTCATCAGTGGATTTCTGGTATGGCGCTCATTAGAAAATACAGAAGGTGATGTCATAAAATTTTTCACCAAACGCATCCGAAGAATATATCCGGGACTGACTGTAGTATTTCTCTTTGTCTTCTTCCTAATGCAATTAGACGGTCAGTTTGATGATGTTGGATATTTCAGTAAACAAATGTTCAAGTGGCTGGTGGCTCAGTTTACATTTATGCAGTATATGAGTCTTCCTAATTTTCGTGATTACGCTACCGGAGTTCCAAACGGACCTCTGTGGAGTATAGCTACAGAGTTACAGTTTTACCTAATTCTGCCACTAATCTATGCCGGAGTAAAACGTACCTCATTGTTCAGAAAAAATATAGTCATCCTTACACTGTGTGCACTTTCGTTTGTTTTTAACTACTATCAAGAACAATTGATGGAAAAAGGGTTTCCCTTTAGGGTACTCTATTTTTCGATGCTTAACTTCTTTTACTTTTTCGGTATCGGCATATTGATTTACCTTAACTTTAATCGGCTGCACGTTTTATTCAGTCGCTTTGGCAAGTGGGTGATTGCAGTGTTCATACTTTGCGTTCTCAGGTGGACGTACCTAGAGCGAATATATGTAGCATACGATGCCAAGTATTTTAATCTGCTTGTTACCCTGATGTTGGCAATGTTCGTTTTTTCTTTTGCTTTTTTGCCTAAAAAAAAAGAACCCTACTTTTTTCAACGTAACGACTTTTCGTATGGCCTATATCTTTATCATGGGCCTGTCATCAACATTATTTACACCTATGGTTTACGGGCTTGGGGACAAATGATTTTTTGGCCGCTGTCCATTACATTTGCCCTACTCTCATGGTATATGATTGAACAACCTTTTTTAAAAACGAAAAAAACTCATCATGCTCGTTAAAACGTTCGGAAGTGCTGTTTACGGAATAAATGCGGTAACCATTACGGTTGAGGTAAGCGTGGGTCAGGGTATGAAGTATTTTCTTGTAGGCTTGCCCGACAATGCGGTAAAAGAAAGTCAGCAACGCATTGAAACAGCTATCAAACACATCGGCTATAAAATGCCCCGCATGAAAATTGTGGTGAACATGGCTCCTGCTGATATTCGTAAAGAAGGTTCATCTTATGATTTACCTATTGCCATTGGCATTTTGGCTGCATCAGGACAAATACAGGCAGAAGAGATTGAGAAGTATTTAATTATGGGCGAGCTCTCACTGGATGGTGAAGTAAAACCCATTAAAGGCGCATTACCTATTGCCATACAGGCACGCAAAGAAAAATTCAAAGGACTGATTTTACCCAAACAAAATGCCCGTGAAGCGGCCATAGTAAGCGACCTGGAAGTTTATGGCGTTTCACACCTTACAGATGTAATCCAACTACTCAACGGAGAAACAACTCTTGAGCCTGTAGTAGTAGATACGCGCAAAGAATTTGAAGAAAATCAGATAAAACTCGACAACGATTTTGCTGATGTAAAAGGTCAGGAAAATATTAAACGGGCCATGGAAATTGCAGCAGCAGGTGGACACAATGTTATCCTCATTGGCCCGCCCGGAGCAGGAAAAACCATGTTGGCGAAGCGACTCCCCTCTATACTCCCGCCACTTACTTTGCATGAAGCATTAGAAACTACCAAAATACATTCTGTAGCCGGTAAACTGTCGGGAGGTTCATCTTTATTACATGTGCGTCCGTTTCGTTCACCACATCATACGGTAAGTAATGTAGCCTTAGTGGGTGGTGGCAGCAACCCGCAACCCGGTGAAATTTCTCTGGCTCATAACGGAGTATTGTTTTTAGATGAGTTACCCGAATTTGACAAGAAGGTGTTGGAAGTAATGCGTCAACCTTTAGAAGAGCGAGCCGTAACTATTTCACGTGCTAAGTACAGCATTGAATACCCCGCCAGTTTTATGTTGATTGCGGCAATGAACCCTTGCCCCTGCGGTTTTTACAACCATCCTGAAAAAGAATGTGTGTGCTCACCGGGAGTAGTACAAAAATACCTGGGTAAAGTAAGCGGACCACTGCTTGACCGCATTGATATTCACATTGAAGTAACTCCGGTTAGTTTTGATGAACTAAGCACTACCCGCAAGGCTGAATCAAGTGACGTTATCAGAACACGTGTGATTAACGCACGCAACTTTCAGCAGGAACGCTTTAAAAATAATCCGGGCATGTATGCCAATGCACAAATGGGTTCTACCATGGTACGCGAAATATGTGTTATAAATGCAGCCGGACAAAATCTGTTAAAAACGGCCATGACCCGCTTGCAGCTCTCCGCCAGAGCGTATGACCGTATTCTCAAAGTCTCCCGCACCATTGCTGATTTGGCTGGCAGCGATGAAATCAAAATTGAACACCTGGCTGAAGCCATTCAATACCGAAGCTTAGACAGAGAGAACTGGGCAGGATAAAACTAACATAAAACAAAAATGATGAAATACATTTTATTCATACTAGCGTTAACAAGTCTTATGGGTTGTTCACCTAAAACTAAAAGTACAGCAACACCCGTTACCACTCAGCAACCCAAAAAAGACGTTTCTCTGGTGGGTCCCAAATGGCAACTCAGTAAAATAAATGATGACATGAAGCCGCAGCCACCGGACGGACAAATTCTTTGGCTACAGTTGTTATTGGGCGGAGAGCAGTTTAGTGCTTATGGTGGTTGCAACAGCGGTGGGGGCAAATACAAAATTGAAAAGGATAAATTAACTCTTAGCGATATGCTTACCACACAAATGTTTTGTGAACCCAACATGAAACTGGAAAAGTCATATTTTACCAAACTGCTAATGACCAACCGCTATGAAATAAAAGGAAACACCCTTTCACTATATTTTGATAAAACGCTTTTACTGGAATTTGAAGCAGCAGAATAAATGAGAACAGTACTTATAACATCTCTTTCTTTACTTTTGATTTATGCTTGTGGCAACAACCAAACCACACAAAACACCACGGTTGAAAATACAACTATTGCTGAAACGGAGATAGACATAGAAGCCAGTGTTGATGCCTATGTGAATGAAGTGGAGTTGATGGAACTCAGCGAAAAAATACATGATTATACCCATGGAAACTCCAAAGGACAATACGTTGGTTTTTATGCCGGTGATAAGCTGGTAAAAATCATCCGAAAAGAAAAAGGAGGAGAAACCGAGTACAACAACGATTTCTATCTTCGCAACGACTCTTTGCTCTTTTGCTACATTCGCGAAAGCAAAAAAAACTGTAAAGGTCCGTTAACCTGTGCCTGGGAGTTAAAGCAGTATTATGCCAATAACCATCTGTACAAAGCGTATAAAAGAGGAGATCTGTTTCAGCCGGAAGAACCATTCAATATGGAAAGTCGCAATTTTAAAATTGACACAGAAAGCAACTTACTGGCTGAAGATACCGTGCAACGCAACTTTGCAGGATATGTGATTTCGCTGTTTCAAGGTAAACAGTAAGCCATTATCTTTGCGCCCGTATGGCACAAATTCCTTCTCCGTTTACTATTGGCATTATTGGCGGTGGCCAGCTGGGTCGCATGTTTATTGAAAATGCACTTAAAATGAACGTGCGCTGTGCTGTGCTGGAAAACGATGAAAATTGTCCGGCTGCGTTGGTGGCGCATCAATTTGTGAAAGGTGCATTAACCGATGAGACAGCCATACGCCAACTGGCCGCAATGAGCGATGTACTCACCTACGAAATTGAACACATCAACACCGAGGCTTTATTAAAACTGGAAGCAGAGGGCAAAAAAATTATTCCTTCGCCCCGCATATTGCAAATCATTCAGGACAAAGGATTACAAAAACAATTTTACCGCAATAACGGTATTCCCACTGCTGATTTTCGTTTGGTAAATCAACCCGAAGAATGGCTCTTCGCAGCCGAAAGTATGGGGGTGGAGCGTTTTGCGGCCAAACTGTGTAAAGGCGGATATGACGGAAAAGGTGTGGCCTTACTTTCCACCACTCAATTGCGCGAAGGCAAAACTGTTATTCCGTTTGATGCGCCTGCCATGATAGAGGCTTTTGTGGACTGTGAGAAAGAACTCTCCGTAATTGTTGCACGCGGAATGGACGGCTCCACTGTTTCCTTTCCTGTAGTGGAAATGGAGTTTGATCCTGTGGCTAACCTGGTTACGTTCCTGTTCAGCCCGGCTGAGGTGGAACACCACATTGAAGAACAAGCACAGCAGATTGCCATGGACGCCATCACCAAACTAAACGGGTACGGTTTGTTTGCCGTGGAAATGATGCTCGATAAACAAGGGCAAATCCTGGTGAATGAAATTGCTCCCCGTCCGCATAACTCAGGACACCAAACCATTGAAGGTAACTTCAGCTCACAGTACGACCAGTTGCTGCGCGTATTACTTGAGTTACCGCTGGGCAGTACTGATGTAATTCTACCCTCCGCCATGATTAATGTGCTCGGTGGTGAGGGTTTCTCGGGCACTTACCAAATGGAAGGCATTGAAAAGATATTGAGCCTGCCGGGTATATATGTACACCTGTATGAAAAGAAAGAAAGCCGCCCTATGCGCAAACTGGGCCACATCACCGTTTTGGCCGATACCGTTAAGGATGTAAAGGAAAAAGCTAACTTTGTGCGCAACACCGTAAAAATAGTACAGGCATGAAACCACAAATAGCCATCATCATGGGCTCCGACTCTGACCTTCCGGTAATGCAGGAAGCAGCCAAAATTCTCGATGAGTTTAAAGTACCTTATGAAATGACTGTGGTCTCGGCACACCGCACTCCGCAACGCATGTATGATTTTGCCAAACATGCACCTAAAAACGGCATCAAAGTAATTATTGCCGGTGCCGGTGGTGCTGCACATTTACCGGGTATGGTAGCAGCCATTACGCATTTACCTGTAATTGGTGTTCCGGTGCAAAGCAAAAGCATGTCGGGTATTGATTCACTCTACAGCATTGTGCAAATGCCTCCTGGTGTTCCGGTAGCCTCAGTAGCTATCAACGGAGCTAAAAATGCCGGGTTACTCGCTCTTCAAATTTTAGGCACTTCTGACAAAACCATCGAAAAAGCCATGATCAAATACAAAGAAACCATGGAAAAAGAGGTACTCAAAAAAGCCGAACAAGTAGAACAGATAGTAGCCAAAAACTCTTCGATAGGGTTTAAAATTTAAAAACGAGAGTGTTTCTAAATTTCTAAGTTGTTTTCAAATAACGCTTAAATCCCAGTTACTTTTCCTTTCAATTGGTATTAACTAAAACCAGTGCATTAGCATTATTCATGTAAAAAAGGTTACTCTTTAGCTTTTTTGTGAAATACTAATGACTTAATTACTTCTAGAAGTTTATCAATATTGAATATTATTTCTATAATTGCACCTTTTAAAAAAAATCCAAATCCATTTAAAATGAAAAAAAACTTAACTTTATTAACTCTTACAATTTGTGGTTTCATAAATATATGTCAAGGGCAAATTAAAAAAATTTACGGGTTTCCATTTGATGAAGCCAATGGCATTTACCATAGTAACCCTCAAGGAAAACTTGTAATTATAGGTAACAAAATTTTCGGTACTACGGCTTATGGTCCCGGCTCTGCTAATTATGGATATGTATATAACTATAACCTTGATAGCAATTCATTTTCAATAAAACATGAGTTTATTTGTGCGACTGAATCATGTCAACCTGTAAACGGAATGGTTCTTTCTGGTGGTAAGTTTTATGGAATGCTGGGGCAAGACAAGGGAGGACCAAACAATAACGGAACGGTGTATTCATTTGATTCTGTTACCAACACTGTAACCAGATTGTTCAACTTCAATGGGGCCTCTGAAGGCAAATACGCTGGAGGGATTGTAACAGTTGTGGGAAATACAATCTATGGTAATTGCTTAGCCGGTGGAAGTATCAATAATGGAGGAACACTGTGGCAAGTTCAAACAAACGGAACAGGCTTTAAAGTTCTTCATGATTTTAAGGGTGGCTTTGGCTATGGAGCCTCTGCAAATGGCGCAATAATTTTCTCGGATTCAATATTATACGGAACAACATGGAATGATGGTGATACATTTAATACTCCTCAACCTATAACTGATGGCACATTGTATTCTTTTGATTTAAGGACAAATAAATATACACTATTAAAAAAGTTTGATGGATCTACGGGTGGGAAAAACGCAGCCCCGGGAATGGTTCTTTTGAATAATATCTTATATGGAACATGCGCATTCAAAGGTGCAAATGATGCTGGGAACTTATTTTCCTATAATTTAAATACCAAAGAATTCAAAGTACTTCATGAATTTAATGTAACTGATGGTAGTAGTCCAAGAGGATTAACTTTAAACGGAACTAAACTTTACGGGACAACTTATTATGGTGGAACAAATGGTCATGGTGTTATTTACAGTTACAATACTGCAAATGACGAATTTCGAGTTTTAGATCATTTTAAGCATGATTCTACTGGCGCATGGCCTTGGGATGCTCCAACAATAGTTGGTAATATGTTGTACGGTACTTGCACAATTGGAGGTACTCCTGGTGGAGGAAATGAAAAAGGAACCATATGGTCTTTCAAGGATACTTCAATTGCCATTGTTAATACTGGCATAGAAGATTTTGGCAATCAATCTAAGGTTAATATTTATCCAAATCCTTTCAAGGATGAAATAAAGGTAACTGCTGATCACCAAATCAATGAGATTAAAATTATTTCTCCTGATGGCAAACTAATCAGAATAGTTAAATCAAATGATTTTAATGCTAATGTGGATCTGACCGATGTAAAGCCAGGGGTTTATTTCATTCAAATATACTTTGCTAATTCTATAAGCATTGAGAAACTAATAAAGATGTAAGGTACTTCTACTTTTAACTATACCTTAAAAAACGTTACAGTGTAAAATTGTAACGTTTTTTTATTTATTATAAGTTGAGGCAATTTTAGCGTTAATCTTAATATTATAATACTGAATTTCTTATCGTATTTCTCATATCAACTAAAGCAAGGCAAACAGAATTAAAATGACTGATCACTCACTCTTCAAATTTTAGGCAATTCTGATAAAACCATCGAGCCGAACAAGAAGAACAGATAGTAGCCAAAAACTCTTCGATAGGGTTTAAGTTGTAGTTTCTACTGTACCAAAATTCTTTGACCAAAATTACCGTCTTGAGTTTGAATAGTTAGAAAATAGACTCCCCTCTTTAACGCACCTATGTCAATCTTCTCTTCTTGTTCACCTTTCAAACAAACCTGCCCGAGTTGGTTATGAATAGTGTATTGGTATTTTTGTCCATTGTGTTCAATGTATAACCACTTGTAAGCAGGAATAGGATATATCCGCAGGCCGCTTTGTAATAAATTTTTTACGCCTGTGGGCCAAACGCCAACTACCAGGGTATCTGCATCAGCCGGACAAAGGCCATTGTTCGCTGAACGAAGTAATACGGTAAATGTTCTGTTGTTTACATCATCGTTGCCTGCTACATACAATGCGCTATCGGAAGTAGCTACAGAATCAACCTGAGTTGGACTCCCGAATGAAAACTGCCCATCACCCCAGCGCGACCAATACAAAGCAGTTGTGTATTTTTTTGTTGCCTTGAGTAAAAACGGTAGCCCTCCCTCATATCGTTCCGATGCTATAATTTCTACATCAGGCTTACCATCAATAATAATACTGGCACTATCCATTCCTCTGCATCCTGTTGCAGGGTTCTTATAAACATAAAGAGCCTTATTGACTCCTATAACTACTGCTGGTGATATTTTTTTATTAGGTATGAAATAATTGTATGTGTAATGTACTCCAAGTCCTGTGGAGTTTAAGTAATACAAACCTCCGGAAGAATGAGGTTGCCCATATAGGAAAATTATTGAATCGCTTTCACACACCTGCGTTTTGCTCACTGTAAGTGTTACCAGCGGCACTTTTGAAACCTTTAACAGCACCGTATCAGTGGCTGAACAGCCCCATAAGTTGGTGTAGGTATAATGGAACAGTATCACAGTATCTTTATTTATGTCTTTGGGAGATAAAATACCGAATTGGCTTACACTTGAAATAAAGGGTTCAGACATCCAACTGCCTCCCGTTGGGCTGGCACCACTTTTATCTGAAAGTGAAAAGGGCTGCTCATCGTTGCAAACTGCACCTAAAACACCTGCATTCACAACGGGCAATGGTTTTATGTGGTAATATGCCGTATCCGTGTTTTCACATCCCATATTATCAGTTGCTTTATACACCAGCATATAGGTAGAATCCTGAGTAGCTCTTTTAGGATAAAAAGTATGTTTACGGGTTACGGAATTATAGAGCAAAGGTGAGTTAGTGTGATTTACTAAAGGTGAGGGTGGCGATACCCAGTTTAGATTTGCATTAGCAAAATTTGGATAGGGTTGAAATTGTATGGAGTCGGCATTATTGCAAACAAAAGTATCAGACCCAATTAAAACCTGCGGAAGTGCAGCAACAGTTAAGTTAACTGAATCACGTAAGGTGTCTCCGTTCACCGTTCGGTAATGGTAAGTTATTTTCCAACTTGCGGGGTTTCCGTTTTGCCCGTTTACTCCAAGACAAGAGGGAACAACGTATCCGAAAGAACTGTTAGCCGTTGTGTCCTGTATAAAACAATGTTTCTTTGAGGCAACAGTAGTACTCCACCAGCCGCCATAAAAACCATTTTGACCATACCCTTTTGAGTTGGGGGTGGCTCCACAAAACCAAGAAATATCAACTGTGTCTGTTGTGGTACAAACCTTAGGGTTAAGCGTAGAGAAGTATACACTTGTTTGTGACCATGCGGTAAATTGAATACCTATAAAAAGTAGACTGATTAACCCAAATCTCATATATCAAATATACGAAATTTCTGGTTCTATTTCCTGTTCAACACTGACAGGGTTCACTTCTTCTGCATAAAGCTTGTGATAGACCTATAGTACGGGTGGATACTCATTGACCGAAAACTCCTCGATAAGATTAAGTAATACAAAAGTCGGATAAGGAGCAATCCTTAACCCGACTTTTGTAAGTTTTACGCTACTTTATTTGCTTGCAAATTTTCAATAACTTCTTTGAATCAATGATGACATTGAGCTCCTTTTTGATATCTGAAAATGCCTTTTTATTGCCACAGTTACACATGACTTCTAATGGATTCTTATCTACAATCATATTTTGTAACTCTTCTAATGTAGGCACCCTATCTAATTTTGAATACTGCTCATAAGTCATATTAAGAAAAGCAACACTCTTTCCTATCCCTCTGTTATCAAGCAAATAACCCTCATTTAATTTAGTAGGGGTGGCATACGTATCACCAACTTTAATGTCTATTGGGTGAGGGTAAGAAATAATCTCAGTTTTATCATCAGACAATAAAACAGGAACCAAATTATAGTAATCTTTTTTGGTTTTGTATACTATTGTCTGAGGACCTGGCATTTTATAATCTGCAATAAACTCTGTTTTTTGTTGACCTTTACATGAAATAAGCAGAGCAAAAAGTATTAATAATCTGTTCATTTGGTAACTGTCAACTTTTTAATAACTACACCACTTGTCGTATTGACATGAACAAAATATAGTCCTGAAGCTAATTGACTAATGTCAATCGTATATATTGGCTCCAACACACTTTGATTCATAACTACCTGCCCTTTAACATCCATTAACGTAATTTCATTAATCTTCGACTGCCCGTCAGTTAACTCTACTTTTACTTTATCCTTTGCTGGGTTCGGGTATAGGTTTACTGCGTTTACTAAACTCTTTGCATCCTCCACACCTACATTTACTGTTCTCGAAACCTGAATATCCAACAAGTAGGTTCCCATCTCTCCGGTAAAATACGGTGACACTAAAAAGTGAATAGTTTTGCCTCCATTAGTAGTTATTGGCCCATCCGTTACATCATCGAATGCATCAGACCAACTTGAACCATCTAAAGAATAGGAAAATAATGCATCAGCACTATAGGTCTGCCCATTTCCACTATTATATGAATCATGAATACGGGAATTTATTGAATAGGTGTAACCCTGTGGCAAAGATATTTTATAATAATCATAGTCATTACCAATATGAAAATTTGAACTACTTGTAACTTTTGTTGCAGTATTGTTACTAAAATTTAGGGTAAAATTATGCGCTTGAGCTAATGTATTATTATTTTCATATGGGTCTGGTGAGAAAGGAGGCTCTGAAACCGTAACTTTAATCGGATTCTGATAATACGTTGAACCAACAAGTTCAAACCCCGATGCACCCGTTTTCTTTAGCTGCAGAGCCATAAGGTAAGTACCTACCGGTACATTTAATGCGGTAGTAGAAAAAGTTAACCCATTAGTATAATGCGTATTGGGAGGCATATTAATATTGGGCATTTGTTGAATTAGTGAAATGAAGTTCCCCTCTAAATCATAAAGAGAAAGATCTAAAATTCCGATAAATGTAGTTGACCCATCATTTAAAACATCTAAGTTAACAGAGGCTGCTTGCCCTTTTATAAAAGTAGTTGGTGTTGCCACCATAGTGGAATACATCTCAATATCATTTGGGTTCTTGATGTTGATAGTTGTATTATCATCCGTAAACCAACCCGATGCAAAAATTCTCTTCCATTGCCCTCCTGTTGGCCTATAAAATATGTAGACTTTATAACCGTCTCCCGGTAATATATTGAGGTTGCCAGGTGACGAAAAGACCAGATCATTCTGAAAAGTGTATCCCCCTGGCAAGGAAATTCCTGTTTTGATTTGAACATAGTCGATAAAAATATTGTCCGCATCAAACACACCCGCACACAAATCTCCATTAAAAGTATTGTTACCTTCATTCTCAATATTGGTAGTTATGGTAAATGAGTTTCCATAGTAAATGTTGGTTGAACTCTCCGTTACATCTTCTGTAATATTTAAATCAAAGGTTTGACTGCCAGCTGGCGGCTCTATACCTATAATAGCTTGTTGACCGCTATTATAACCACCAGTACCGCCTCCTGTTCCTAGACTTCCAGGATTAAGAGAGTTAACATTAAAATAACCATCTTCGCTACCTCCCCACCCCCAATTAAAGTGAAAATAATTGTTGTCATCATAACCATCACAAATAAAAGCATGTCCACCACCAGTCCCAAAACCTGCGTACAAAATTGGTTTTCCAGCATCTAGTTCGGTTTTCAAAATGTTAATCCATTGAACTTGGGTATAGTTAATTCGTTCTATTCCTTGCAAGGTTGATTTGTAGCCAAAATAAGTCTTTAATGCATATTCCGAGCAATTGGTAACTGGGCTCTTAGCTGAAATAACAAATGCACCGCTTGATTGAGGACTATAGTTCATATCAACGCTAACCCCAGCATGAAACATTAAAGTAGCAACTGCCGTGTTAGAGCTAATTAAGGAATTTGGCATTGAACTCCATTGATAGGTAGTGCTACCAAAATCAGCTGAGACAGTTCCGTACTGTGAATGATTGTAGGAGTGATACCCAGACCCACTCATCGGATAGTTCCAGAACTTCATTATTTGTGTCATTGCTGTAGCTACGCAACCTGTAACAGAGCCCCCTGGGCAAAGCGCATTGTAATAAGGTGACTGATTCCATTTAGTTTGTATAAGTGGGGTAACACCACCATTCTTTTTGCCAAATGATTTTTCAGAAGTTTTGCCTTCAATAAGTAATTGCCATTCTTTTGATATTTCTGGCGTTGCACTGATATTGTTGAATACGATATTTCTGATTTCATCCCGATAACTCTGCAACCATTTCTGTGTTTGAGGAGCTATATTACTAGGATTGAAATCTACTTCATCTGAATAGGCCAGTATTGGCTCTGTTCTGTCATCTCCTGAAACAATAACAAAGCCTTCTCCGTTTGATACGTTAAAAATATAGTAATATACTGTACCTTTTAAATAGCTATTATCACTTCTGGCTTTTGATGATTCTGTTTTAGCTAATTCTAAACTAACGCCTGTTTTAAATTTAGTAGCTGAGGTCCTTTTTGACAGGAAATTCTGACCAACTAATTTTGCACTAGGTTCATCAATTGATTTTGAAAATGCTTGCAAACATATTGCAAGACATAATAGGGTAATGATTTTTTTCATGTTTGATATATTTAGGTTATGTAAAAGTAAATTATTTAAATTTTATGACCAAATCTTTCTCTGTAGAGCCGTACATTATCGCATCAAATGTTATATTGTCTTTACTTGCTTTTTTTACAAGCTTATCAATCTTAGATTGATGATTTGGACAAGTACCTGTTAAAAGTGCTTGTGCTGCAGCTGACACATTATACTTACCAACAATATCGTAATTTACTAATGGCTCACATTCTATAAAAACTAACTTCCCCTCTGTTTTCTTTACTCTAGCAATTGAATTATCCTTTGCTTTATCGCCCCAAACTACTGCCATGTCTCTTTCTGATGTGCCAATTATAATTGCGTCATAAATCTTACCTTGATTTGCTGCTTCAATGTTTGCATTCTGAATAGTTGCATCAATTATTTGTTGAGGTGACTTACAATTATAATTTGCTATTTTATTCATAAATGTAAAAGCAACATCATAATTATTTGTTGGCTCACTCCAGAAAAATATCAACTTATTACTGGTTTTATTGACTCTACCCAATGAAAAATCTTTCTCATTGTTAATAAATGAAGTTAGTAATACGGTTACTGAGAATAAGGCAATAGTTAATTTAAGTACTTTCATATAACATTTTTTGTGCAATTTACTTAATGACATTTTAATTATCAAATTAATATCAAATAATATCATTATTAATATTTTAAGTATCCATATGTAATGAATAAACAACTTCTCTTTGTGGGTATGATGCATGTTGGCAAGAAGATTAAAATTGCACGTATTACAAAAGGGTACAGCCAAGAAGAACTAGCTGAATTAATTGGCAAAACACGACCGCTTGTATCGAGTATAGAACAGACTGGCAAAGGAAGCGTCTATACCTTGAAAAAGATTTGCCAAGTCTTGGACGTAGATTTTGATGACTTGGAAAGTGAGACGAACAATAACATAACTTTTCATAAAAGCAGTTCAAAAATTAAACAGTTAGAGCAAGAAATTGAGCAGTTGAAAAAAGACAATACACTATTAGGTGACTTGGTTCAGTCACAAAAAGATTTGATAAACGAATTGAAAGAAAAAGTCTCGAAGAAGAAACCCTGACAGAGCTATATTCTTCCGAATAGAGCCCTGTCAGGGTTGGTTCATTTTTTATACACCACCTTCGCTCCTTTGGCTTTGATGATGTTACTTTCATCACCTAACAATTGCGCTCCGTTTTTAAATATCAAACGGGCATTCTCACCCAGGTAAATTTTACCGTTTCCACGCAGTATGATGGTGCTGTTCTCATCCACAATTAATGTGGCTTTTTTTTGCAGCGTGATACTTCCTCCGGCAACCAACTCCAGAGAAGTTGCCGGTAAAGCATGATTAAGTTGATTGAACGTTTGTGAGCGGTTAAGCAAAAGCGTTCTCCGTTCATTCACCATTAAACTATCGTGCAACACTACTTTACCTGTAAAGCGGGTATCATTGTCAATATTAAAATGGCGGTAACGAAGTTGTACGGTAATTTTATTCTTCTCCATCTTCAACACTTTTACCTGTATGCCGTTTAGGTGTGTAGTGAGTGTGGCGGTATGAATTCCGTTGGAGGCTGAAGAAGGGTTGGTGCTTAAACTAAATTCATTTCTTCCGTATTCGGGTGTAAAAGCATCACCCCCGTCACCATCGCAATGAATAAGGTGTTGCTCTCCTTCTACGGCAAACACCAGTGCACGTTGCATGTTGCTCATGGTAAGTTTTTCATCGGTTGTTTTCAGCACACGCGCTTCGTCTCTGTCACCAAAACCCAGCAGTGGATTTGCCTCCAGACGTTTAATCATGGGTTGTTTACCGCAACAGGGTTCAAAAGATTCAATGCTGTCGCTGCGTACAAAATCCCAGCGCCCGTCAGCCTCTTCGCAGTCCAAATGATTCTCAGGGTCGCCTGTCTGGTGCAAAATGTACAGGCCATCGGTACTCAAATCTACGTTATCAAATATGCCGGTGTTGTTGTGGTACTCCAGTAAAAAATATTCATCCACAGCGTAAGGCAATTTGATGCGTGCAGCATCTCCTATGGTCACAAAATCATGCAGCTCAAGCAGAGTGTCTTTAGCTGTAAGAGCATCCGCATCATACCGGTATTTACTCCAGCCCAACAGGTTTCTGTCCCAGGCATTTACACACACACTGCTTGAACCGTGTGCTGCTGCCAATCCCCAGGCTCCGTGGTTGGTAAAATCAGGACCATAAAAACCATTCAACCCGGCATAATGGTCGCGGGTAAAAAAGTGGGCCAGCTCATGCTTGAGCAATTTGAAAAAACGCGGGAAATAATCTGCTCCTCCGTTCACCAATAATCCTGAACCCATCGAACCTCCTGAAATGCGCAGTTGGTCGCTAATCTTAATATCCGGGCACATCAGCGCAGCAATTCCTCCGCCTGTTCCCAGCCATGCCCACCGCGCATCAATTTGCTGAGGGTCGTCTCTGAAAACAATGATGATGTTATCAATATTACCATCCGGCTGTTTGCGCCAATTGCCTTGCGGTGTTTTACCCCAGTTATCGTACAGGCTCCAGTTCACCTTACCTGATTTAATCACCTGCTGCAACACATCGTTCGCTACCCCTCCCATTTGTCCGTGCGAGTGGTAATAAGCAAGTGATGAATCCACACGAATGACTTCAGGGAAACAATCACCCCCTAAAAATAACTTTCCTAACGAAGCCTCTTTGAAGTAGGCCGTTAAACTATGTGAGTCGATTGTTTGTGCAGGTGGAGTAAGCAGTTTCTGACAAAACTCCGGCACCTCCTTACTACCCTGAGGCCAGCGGGGATTGTAATGCGCATACTGACCGTAATCAGCAAAAATGATGAGGCTGCGAATGGTATCAAAAGCCGGCAGGTAATACCCTTTGGACGAATCACCTTGTTCATATTGCCCGCCACCAATGGCGTATGCCGAGGGTAATTGCTGCGCAACAGAAGAAAATGACATGAGCGAGCAAAGTGTGCCAAAAAAATAAATCAGTTTTGCCATGTAAGGTGCGGTGAATTTAGCAATTACGCAGGGAGATAAACAAAGATAATACCACCTAAACTCCCCAACGAATTAAAGCGCGAAACACCTATTTTTGCTGCACAATTTAAAAACGTATGAAAGAAGTACTGGCCCGATTGGGCATACAAGAAAACAACCCCGGAAGCAGCACGGGTATAAACTGGTTACAAACAGCAGGGGCAAACGTTCTCGAAAGCTACTCTCCTGCTGATGGCAAAAAGATTGCCTCAGTAACTACTACTACTGCCGCTGAATATGAAACCATCATAACTACCGCACAGGCAGCCTTTGAAGTTTGGCGCAAAATACCGGCACCACGCAGAGGAGAAATCATTCGCCAGTATGGTAACAAATTGCGTGAGTACAAAGAAGATTTAGGAAAGCTCGTTTCTTACGAGATGGGAAAAATATTACAGGAAGGCTTGGGCGAAGTGCAGGAGATGATTGATATCTGCGATTTTGCCGTGGGGCTTTCCCGCCAACTGTACGGACTTACCATGCACTCCGAAAGGCCGGAGCACCGCATGTACGAACAATGGCATCCGCTGGGGGTGGTAGGCATTATTTCTGCCTTTAATTTTCCTGTGGCGGTGTGGAGCTGGAATGCTATGCTGGCCGCGGTGTGCGGAGATGTGTGTATTTGGAAACCATCTGAAAAAACACCTTTGTGCGGTGTAGCCTGTCAACAATTACTGCAACAGGTATTGAAAGAAAATAATGTTCCCGAAGGTGTGTTTTGTTTGGTAAACGGAGATTACACTGTGGGTGAGCGCATGACCAATGACACCCGCGTTCCGTTAATTTCTGCTACCGGTTCTACCCGCATGGGTAAAAAGGTGGGAGCTGCAGTAGGCGAGCGTTTAGGTCGTTCATTACTGGAACTGGGCGGAAACAATGCCATTATTATCTCCGATAAAGCAAACCTGGACATGGCCTTGCGTGCAGTGGTATTTGGCGCAGTGGGTACCTGCGGACAACGTTGTACCAGCACCCGCAGGCTTATCATTCATGAAAGTGTATATGCCACGTTCAAAGATAAATTAGTAAAGGCCTATGCACAGGTACGCATTGGAAACCCGCTGGAACAAGGCGTGCTGGTTGGCCCGTTGATTGATACAACTGCCGTAAAACAGTTCACACATGCCATTGAAGAAATTAAGCGCGAGGGCGGAACAATTGTGTGTGGCGGTGAGGTAGTGGCAGCAGACAAAAATCCTTCAGGCTGTTATGTAACACCTTGTATTGCTGAAGTACAAAATCATTATGACATTGTACAACATGAAACCTTTGCACCTATTCTGTACCTGATGAAATACGCTGAATTGAATGAAGCAATACGCTTACAAAATGATGTAAAGCAGGGATTGAGTTCAGCTATCTTTACCACACACATGCAGGAAATGGAAAACTTTCTTTCAACTGCCGGTTCCGATTGCGGAATAGCCAACGTTAACATTGGTACTTCAGGGGCTGAAATTGGCGGGGCTTTTGGTGGTGAAAAAGAAACCGGAGGTGGCCGCGAGTCAGGCTCCGACAGTTGGAAAGCCTACATGCGCAGACAAACCAACACCATCAACTACAGCAACCAAATGCCACTGGCACAAGGCATACAATTTGATTTTTAAGAATTGGTACGTAAATTGAAAATCAATATCAGCAAAAAGCACTTTATGAAAAGGATACATCAGTGTATTGTGGTACTACTTCTTGTTATCGGAGCAACTGATGCCGCTTTTGCACAAAAGAATAAATCGACCGAGACAGAGCAACCTGTTCGGGTAGTTCAGAACAATGCCTTTACATTTGGCGAGAAACTGAAATACCGGGTGCATTACGGGTTTATGAATGCCGCCAATATTGATTTTGAAGTAAAACCCGATACTGTAAGAGTAGGCAAAAAAAACACCTTTCATGTAATAGCCTTTGGCCGAACCATCAGTGCTTTTGACTGGTTTATGAAAGTGCGCGACCGTTATGAAACGCATATTGATCAGGTGTCTATGCTGCCTGTAAAATATACCAAAGATCAGGTGGAAGGAAATTACAAAGATCAGGATTATGCCATCTTCAACCACAGCAAACGCATTTGCATTCATGAAAAAGGTAAAATGACCATCGAACAAAATGTGATGGACTTAATCTCTGCTATCTATTATTTCAGAACATACGATTTCTCCAAAGCCAAACCCGGTGACAAATATGATTTTGAAGTTTACTTAGATAACCGCTTGTACAAAACCGGGGCAAAATTTTTAGGCAGAGAAGTGCTTAAAAGTGATATAGGAAAAATACGCTGCATCAAGTTACGCCCGCAATTAATTGTTGATCGTGTATTTAAAGATGCTGACGACATGACCTTGTGGGTAACCGATGATGAAAATAAAATTCCGGTACGAGTACAAAGTAACCTACGGGTAGGCTCCCTTAAAGTAGATTTAATCGGATATTCAGGGCTCAAAAACTCAGTGGCATTGGTAAAGTAATACGGGGATAAAGACTGAAAAAAAATAATGTACTGTAATACTACATTATTCTTCCTCATCCTTTAGCTTTGCCTGTATCTGGTATTTACCATGTTATCATTACAGTTTAACTCATACTCTGTTACACTCCTTATGTCGGGCCTTATGGCCATGTTCATGGGTATTATAATCTACCAGCGTTTAGGTGGGGCTTCCAAATGGTTTGGAATACTGATGTTATCCATAGCAATATGGTCCATAGCTTACTCGTTTGAGTTATCCAGTGTAACCCTAAAACAAATGTTGTTCTGGATTAATTTTGCCTATGTGGGTATTGCACTTATGCCTGCCTTTTGGGTTATTTTCTCTATCCATTACACAGGCAATAGTAAGTGGTTAACAAAAGGCAACTTTGTTATCATATTTCTCTTTCCGGTTATTACCTTATTGTTAGCCTGGACAAACCCACTCCACTTTCTTCATTACGCATCTTACAGTCTTGACACTTCCGGACCGTTTCCATTGTTTTCTTTTACACGCGGCATTTGGTACCATGTTCAAACCGGCTATTTTTATTTTCTGCTAGCATTTGGAAATTACTTGCTCCTAGTTCACCTCAAAAAGTCAGATCTGGTCTTCAAAAAACAACATGCAACAATTGTAGCTGCTGCTTTTATTCCCTGGATAGTAAATCTGTTTTATATAATTGGCGTTCGTCCCTTCGGGCATATTGATTTAACTCCTTATGCGTTTATACTTACCACTGTTTTAATAGGAATTGGTTTACTGAGATTTAATCTGTTCAATATTATACCATTGGCATACGAACAGGTGATTGAGAACATGAACGATGGAATTGTTATACTGGATTCATATAACAGCATTATCGACCTCAACATGGGTATGCGTAGAATACTGCAAAATACAGATGGGAAATTAACAGGAAAATACCTGGAAGATGTATTGCCTGCAGTAGAAAAACTCTATGACCGTTTAGCTAACACCAACCTTCACAGAAAGATTGAATTCAGCATAAACAAGCGTGTATATGAAACCGACATTACACACATTGTAGATAAAAACTCTGTTCAAAGCGGTACACTGATACTTTTTCATGATGTAACCGAAAGTATAATCGCACAAAAAAAACTGGAACAACAGGCGCAAAAACTGGATGAACTCAATAAAGTTAAAGACAAAGTTTTTTCTATTTTGTCCCACGATTTGCGCAGCCCATTGGCCAATCTTTCTTCGCTTATCTCTATGGCAAGAGAAGGTGATATTTCTGATGAGGAATTTAAGTCGTTTCTGCCCACCATAGCAGAGAATATCAACTATACATCAGGCCTTATTGATAACCTGCTGCATTGGTCGCAACTCCATATTAAAGGAGAAAGAATTGCCAAAACAACTTTTGATTTATATGATATAATCAACAGTATGCTCACTTATTTTACCAAAAGTGCAAAAGTAAAAAACATCGAAATTGTTAACCTCATTTCTAAAAGCACCACAGTAACTGCTGATAAAAACATGATTCATTTGGTGCTGCGTAACCTCTTATCCAATGCAATCAAATTTTCTGAACCCGGAGGTAAAGTTACCATTGAAGCACAAGACCTCTACCCTGAAACGGTAGTATGTGTTTCAGATACAGGGAAAGGAATGGAGAAAGAAACCCTTAAAAAACTTTTCGGATATGAATCATTTACCACAAAAGGAACAGCCAATGAACAAGGCACTGGACTTGGACTATTGTTGTGTAAAGAGTTTGTAGAAAAAAACGGTGGTCGTATTTGGGTGGAAAGTGAGCCCGGCAAAGGCAGCCGTTTTTGCTTTTCAATTATCGAAACAAAATAACCTCTTGCTCCCTATTTTTGCGTTTAACCTTTTCGGAAATGAATACTATTGACGTACGCAGCGATACCGTTACCCGCCCTACACCACAAATGCTTGAAGCCATGTTCTCGGCAAAAGTGGGAGACGATGTTTTTGGCGAAGATGAAACAGTAAACACTTTACAGCAAAAAGCAGCTGATTTATTTGGCATGGAAGCCGCACTGTTCTGCAGCAGCGGAACACTCACCAATCAATTGGCCATAAAGTTACATACACAACCGGCTGATGAGGTTGTTTGCTCGTCATTGGCACATATCTATTTATACGAAGGCGGAGGTATTGCTTTTAATTCAGGTGCATCGGTAAGGTTACTTTATGGCGAGCGTGGTATGTTTACTGCTGAACAGGTGATGAACAACATCAACAACCCCGCTGATGTGCACTTCCCGGTTACACGCATGGTAGCAGTAGAAAATACCATGAACAAAGGCGGAGGCTGCTGTTGGGATATGGAGGAATTAAAAAGAATAAAACAGGTGTGCGTTGATAAAGGACTTGCTTTCCACTTGGACGGAGCGCGATTGTTTAATGCCCTGGTGGCCAAAAAAGAATCAGCCAAAGACTACGGAAAACTATTCGATACCATTTCCATTTGTTTATCCAAAGGTTTGGGTGCTCCGGTTGGTTCGCTGTTATTAGGAACCCAAGAACACATTTCCAAAGCACGCAGACTAAGAAAAGTAATGGGCGGTGGCATGCGACAGGCAGGTTATCTGGCTGCTGCCGGAATATATGCCCTGGACCATCACGTGGAAAGACTTACAGAAGATCATATCAAAGCGGCAAAACTGGAAAAGGCATTGCAACAGCTTAACTACATTGACTTTATACTGCCCGTTGAAACCAACATTGTCATTTTTAAACTGAAACCTGAAATTACCCCCGACACGTTTACCGCTTATCTCCTTCAAAACAGCATCAAAGCATCAGGCATGGGAAATGGCCTTTTCAGAATGGTAATGCATCTGGACATAACTGCTGAACAGTTTGATTATTTGGAACATACACTAAAATCCTTCCCGGCCTGATTTTTATCAGCCCAAAGGAAACTTAACGATTCCTTAACATAGGGTGCATTTTCCCCATATACCTTTGTCCTCAAAGGTTTCTTTTATGTTTGGTTTAGACACAACCCTCACCGTTTTACTTGTAGTATGTCTGCTCGCAGCATTCATTTTCGAATTCATCAATGGTTTTCATGACACAGCCAATGCCGTAGCAACGGTAATATACACCAACTCCCTAAAACCCAATGTGGCAGTAGCTTGGTCGGGCATTATGAATGCTACCGGTGTATTCATGGGGGGCATTACAGTTGCTATGGGCATCAGTAACTTATTGCCTGTTGATGTGCTCATTGATACCAACATTTACCACAATGTGGCTTTAATACTTTCTTTACTGGTAACTGCCATCATCTGGAACTTAGGCACCTGGTACCTGGGAATCCCCTGTTCCAGCTCACACACGCTGGTAGGTTCGATGTTAGGTGTAGGACTTGCCTATTCATTTATTGCGGTTGACCAATCAGTATCTTATGTAAACTGGAGCAAGGCCTCAGATATAGGAATGTCATTGTTGCTGTCCCCGTTGTTGGGATTCAGTCTGGCTATTTTAGTGATGTACCTCTTGCGCATTTTTGTAAAAAACAAACAGATATTTAAAGAGCCTCAAACCAATCAACCACCACCCTTCTGGATACGTGTTACGTTATTGTTCACTTGTACAGCCGTGAGTTACTCGCACGGTTCGAATGACGGACAAAAAGGAGTTGGTTTGGTTATGCTTATTCTTATTGCCATTGTTCCTACTAAATTTGCTTTGGACCACAACAAAGATTTTTCTCAGTTCTCATCAGGGGCAAAAGAATTACAGGTGTTGATGGCAAAAGTGGATGTGGCTCAACTGAACAAGGAAGACAGTTTTGAGTATGTAAAAACCTCTCGCATAATCAATGACCTGAGCACCGACCTTTCCAAAGTAAGCGACATGAGTACTGCTTCAGAAGTGGAACAGTACAACATCAGAAAAGACCTGATTATTCTGAGTAAATCATCAAAAAAACTGATGGAAAGTGACGGACTAAACCTGAGTGAAAATGATAAAAAGAAATACCAGAGCGAACTCAAAAAAGTAAAAAGCCTTACCGACTATGCCCCTTCATGGGTAATTCTGATGATTGCGCTGGCCTTGGGTTTAGGAACCATGGTAGGTTGGAAACGTATTGTACAAACCATTGGTGAAAAAATAGGCAAAGAACACCTTACCTATGCACAGGGTGCTTCTTCTGAATTAGTAGCCGCAGCTACCATCAGCGCCTCAACTGCTTTGGGATTGCCTGTAAGTACTACACAAGTGCTATCATCAGGTATTGCAGGCAGCATGGTAGCCAGCAAGGGTATCAAGAACCTACAAAAGAAAACTATTCGCAATATTTTTATTGCCTGGGTACTTACACTTCCTGTATGTATTCTGATGTCGGGTGGATTGTTCTTGTTATTACGTTGGATGCTGTAATTACTGCATCCACTCTTTACGTACCAGTTTTCCTATTTTAGCAGCCGGTATTGTAATAACACTACTTCCGTTTGCATAACTGCTTACTTCATAAGGATTGTAACAAAATGTAATTCCGTCTTTGTGGATATAGAAGTTATTGTTCAGGTAAAAGTGTTCATCTTTAAACCAATAACCGGCATCCTCATATGTTTGTGAAGGTGCAATTAATTTCTCTGACCTGAATAACGGATCGGCCAATGCAGTAAGTTTGTAAATAGCCGTACTGTCAAAAAAGTCAAACAACTTCAATCGTTTTCCGGTATTTCTGTCCAGTAACATGTAGTGTTGCTCCTCCATTCCATGTGCCCCGCCTGTAAACGAAGATTGTGAGTAGCTGAATGTAATCCAGCGCTTGTTTTGCAACAACACGTTTACGTTTTTGTTGATGTACCAAGGCGTTGTGTAATCTTTCTGCTCTGCAATAAAGGCAACGTATTCCTGAATGAATTTATGCTGCAAACTATCAGCATTGTATATGTTTTTCTCTCCATCAGTAAAAATCTGAGTGAGCATTTCATTCACTGAATCCTGAAGTGGTGAAGTCACACCTGTAAAGGCCGGGTAACTAAAATGAATGTATGTACAGGTAGAAGAAGAATCGGGCACACAGTTAGCATAGCTTAACATTTTATCTTGTTGAACGTACTGTAACGTATCTGATGCAGTGGCATGCTTATCTGTTGAGTTAAGGCCGCAAGAGCTTACAAAAAGCATAACTACAGAAAGAACTATAAGCCCGAAAATATTTCTCTTCATATAAACACAAAAGTACTCCATCAGGTTGAAGTGAAAAATGATATTACTCACCTGATACCAACAAAAAAGGCCCACAATTCAGGTGAGCCTTTTTAAAATATTTTCAGAAATGTTAACTTAAGGCGGTTACAATCAGGTAAGCTAAAGCTGCCAGTGTAGCACTTACCGGTATAGTAAGAATCCACGCCCACAGCAGGTTTACGGTTACACCCCAGCGTACCGCAGATAGCCGTTTGGTAGCGCCCACGCCAATAATGGAACCGGTGATGGTATGTGTGGTACTTACCGGGATACCCATTTGCTCCGTCATGAACAAAGTAAGCGCACCGGAGGTTTCAGCACATACACCTTCCAGTGGTGTAACTTTGGTAATGCGTGTGCCCATGGTTTTAATAATTTTCCATCCGCCACTCATGGTACCTAAACCAATGGCTGCGTAACATGCCAAAGGAACCCAATCAGGCATTTGTTTTAAATCAGTAATATCTCCGTTGGCCACCATAGCTGCTGCAATAATGCCCATAACTTTTTGCGCATCGTTACCACCATGTCCCACACTAAATGCTGCGGAAGAAAGCAGTTGCAGCTTTTTAAACATGTTAGACATTTTAAAGGCTGTAGGTGTTTTTATTTTCTCTACATACACATAGGCCATCACAAAAATGAGCATGGTTACCATAATGCCGTAAACAAGGTAAGAGTTATCGGCTTTGTTCAGGTCCTTGGCTATTTTAGCCTCATCTACATTCGGGTTAATGTTTTGTTTAATGCGAGCAGCCACCTCTTTGTTGCCTAACTCATCGTACTGCTCAATTAATGGTTCAATAGCCTTCAATTGTGTATTTATAGAATCAAGCTTAGGTTGAGCTTCCGGATTATGAGCCACTTCTTTTTTGATTTTATCTGCCTGCAGGTACTTCGACATGTTCTCATTCATCTTATTTTGTTCAAATAAGTCAAATGCCCACCAGGTAATAACTGCAGCACCCGCCATAATCGCAATTCGTATCCAGGTATTGCGCATTACGGTGATTAATGTAATACCCATAGACATGCCCATACCAATAAGCGGAGCAAGAAAAATGAATAACACGGTCTTAAGAATTTTATCCATTGCCACCACATCACTCAACACTACCCATCCTTTGGTAAATATGGCGTGCGCAACAGCTGCACCGGCAAAACCACCAATAAGTGTGTGGGAAGATGATGACGGGATTCCGTACCACCAGGTAATTAAGTTCCAAGTGATGGCCGCAAGTAAACCTGAAAAAATTACGGTCAAAGTAATAAACTCTGCGTGGACGGTTTTGCCTATTGTGTTGGCTACAGCATGGTCTTTAAAAATAAAGAAGGCGATAAAATTAAATATAGCTGCCCATACCACTGCCTGAAACGGAGTGAGTACTTTGGTGGAAACAACAGTAGCAATGGAATTGGCCGCATCATGAAAACCGTTGATGTAGTCAAATACTAAGGCCAGTATAATAATAATTACAAGAAACGTCATTGCAGTGGGTTAAGCGTATTTTACAACAATGGATTCAATCACGTTGGCTGCATCTTCAAACTTATCAGTAGCAATTTCCATTACCTGATAAATCTCCCGCTTTTTGATAAGTTCTTTTACATCCGTTTCTGTTTCAAACAAACGCTCAATGCACATATCAAACACATCGTCTGCCTGATTTTCGTAGCTGTTTACTTTAATTACCGCTTCTGTAATACTTTGAATATTGCGCATATTACGCAGTTCCAACACTGCTGTTTTTACCTGATCGGATCCTTGGCGGATAATCTCCGCCATTTTCTGAATACCGCTATCGTTAGGATTTACTTTATAAAAGTTAATCTTTTTAGCTGAGGCATAGATGTAATCACAAATATCATCCAATGCGATGGCGAGGTAGTGAATATCTTCACGGTCAAAGGGGGTAATAAAGTTTTTACCCAACTCCTGAAATATCTGATGTGTTAATTCATCATTTTTATGCTCCAGATTTTCGAGTTGTTTAATCAACACTCCGCGTTTATCAAAATCAGGCTCTGCTACAACATCGGTAATAAGTTTGCCCATTTCTGAAACGTTCATGGCAACTGATTCGAACAAAGAGAAAAACACCCTGTCTTTGGGTAAGAAAATCTGTAAAATGCTGTTAAGGCTCATTAGTATGTTATTAAAGTTTTGTTTGTTAAATACCCATTTCTACCTGAAAACGAATGCTCCAGTTATTTTTTGCCGGTGCATCAACTACATTCTTATAGGTTAAATCAGTTTGCAATTTTAAGCGATGTCCTTTTAAATATTTACCAACTCCCAGCGCATAATAATCCGTTTTTGCTTCTTTTAGCTTTGTATCACCCAGCGGATGCAGAACTGTGTAACGTCCTACAATAGAAAATTTATTTTTAAAAACGTAGCTCAGGTCACTATTAAAACCATTTCCTGAAAATACATAAGCACTGTTTCCTGAAGTATCTTTAGTAATAGGACTTCCTGTGTACCGTTGAGCCAACTCGCTGCTCCATGCCCATCCTTTGTATTTAAAGACAAAATCAAAGTAGGTACTGCGAATATCGCGCGGTTCATATAGCACCTTACCAATACTCCCTCCAGTTCGTGTAGCATTTTCATTGTAGCTGAAAGCTCCGGCCAAGGCAAGTTTGGGTTTCTTCTCTCGCTCTAGGTCACCCTCAAAATAATCTCCTCCATTGGTAAAATTTCCGAAGGGATATATTTCTACACGACCTGAATAAGCCAGTGCATCAGTCTTTTCTATGTTCCTGCCATTACCACCTGTTATTGCACCTCTGGCTGAATAGTATATTTTGCCTATTTTATTGTTGTAATAAACGTTAAACCCGTAATCGCGGTCAACTTGAAATACGCTATTAAAGTTGGACCGGTCAGGCATCTGCAAATCACCTGATGAAACAAGTCGTTGACGATTGCCGGGAAGTTTACTTTGCCCCAAACCAAACTGAAGGTTTTTATTTGGCCTGTAAAAGGCCATTGCATCACGAATAACATTGGGAAATGAAGTATTATCCCAATCCATATCACCTCTGGAAAAAGATAGTTGAATCACATAGGTAAATTTAGGGTTGTATACAAATCCGTCTAAGCGTAACCTTAACCTGCGCACTACAGCCTCCCACTCGTGCGTGCTGAGGTCTTTATCCGAAACGGTACTCATCCCAAACCTGTTTTGCATCCTGAATCGCAAATTTAAAGAGAAGGAACTATCCTGTGGGGTAATGTTAAGTCCTTTAGACGAGGAGAAATAAGGAATTGGGTTGTCAATGTGTTGAGCCAATGCCGGAAAGCCGAAAATCAAAGTAAAAACAATCGGTAAATATTTTTTCATCTTGCTGAATTTTGGTGCAAGAATATTATGCATGTGTTAAGAGAATGTTAAATGATATATTAAGTTAATGTTAAATTAACTTTTGATTAGCGCTGGAGAAACAATTATTTTACCTAACCCCTCCTAAAATACCAAGACCCCAATCAGTCTGAATCTGATCGGGGTCTCATTTTGGTATACAAAAATGATATATGCTATTTTTGAATAATGAGTTGTTGCTTGTATACAGCTCCCTGAGTATCACGGGCAATCAGCCAGTAATTGCCATTGGCCAGGTGATTCACATCAACAGATCCCGAAAAATGTTCAATGGAAGTGGTGAGTTGCTTTCTGCCCAGTACATCAAAGATCTCTACAGTAAAATGTTCTGAGCGTTCATTACGGAGATTAATGTATCCGGCAGATGGGTTGGGATACAGAAAGAATGAATGCTTGGCAGCATTGTCTTTTAAGCCGCTAGGGAAACAACCTTTACCGGGGTTGGCCCAAATAGAATCACCCAGCGCAGTTTTGCCAACATAGTCGATTGAGCGGGTCCACACCTGTGGTAAAGAATTATTGGCTGACCAAGGATAACAATTGGAAAGGGAGTAACCGTCTCCGTCAGCCAAGGTATCCCAAGGAAGTGCATTGTTGTATTCCACAGAATCAATGTGCTGGTCAACGGTATTTTCAATTACAATTTCTTCGCCTGAATTACTCAGGCTGCCACTGGTCCATTGCAATGCAGGCACATTAAAAAATGCTCTGATGGCTGCAGAGTCCTGAGCTACTATCAGGTATTGGCCGGGATTAAGTGTCATTTGAGGAAACACAAATGAAACACCGTCTTTGATCTTGTAACCGCCCATTATAGCCGTGGTTGACCCTGCGTTATACAATTCGATAAACTCCAGTGGAACAGTATCGGGTGGATTGAACATTATCTCACTAATTTGCACATTGGCAACAGTGGTGTTACTCACAAGTGTGAAATTAGAGGTATTCATCACATTGCCTGAAATGTCCTGAACCCCACTTATAGTCAAATTATAAAACTCACCCTGATTGAGTGCATTGGCCAGGTTAAGCGTAACCACGTTATTTGATTCAGTGGCAGAAGAGATGGTACCTAAACCTGCATAATTGCTGATAGTGGTAGCGGTTGTAGTATTCAACGGCTCATCAAAAGTTACCTGTACCTGTGTTGGATTTACTAATTTGGCCCTCACGGCAACCGGAGGAAAGGCATCAGCACTGGCACCGTAAAGTTTAATATCGTCAATGGCTGCGTAATCACTGCCTCCGTTTTGACGGGCAACAAACCGAATGCGAATTTGCTGTGCATTGGCCGGGGCAGCAACGGTAACTGTTTCCCACTGCTGGGTGTTACTGCGCAATTCTACCAGCTGAGATGTCCAGGTGGTGCCGTTGTTATACTCCACAATGTAACCCAGTGTATCGCTGTTGTCAAACCCGAAGGTGTAATACTTGAATCTTAAGAATGCCCGTGGATAAGCACTTATATCTACAGCAGGAAATGTAAGTGTGTGCCTGAAATCTCCACCACCACATCCTCCGTTATCCAAATCATTCATTCCCCAGAAACGACTGCCATCTATCGGAGAAAGAATATCGAACAACCGTGTGGTATCGCTCCAGGTATCGTCTCCTGTGCAATTGTATTTAGGCGGGAATACACTGTAGCTCCAGTTATCAGCTCCGCCCTCAAAGCTCTGCCAGTTAAGCAGTGTTTGCCCAAAGGATGAAAAGGGCGCAACCAGACCTACAATCAATAGTAATTTTAAAACTCTCATAACAATTTATTTACGCCAAAAATATAGAACCTTTACCTAATACACCACTTTTATACCGAAACTTTTTGGGGTATTTTGCGCTTTGCATATATATTTACACCTCAGACCAAACCCAATACGCTTATGTACAGAGGATACTCATCGCTTCACCAGTTTCTGAGAAAGTCAGCCACTGAGATAAAAACAATGGACAGCACCTACCTGCTGGCCAATAACGGAAGCGGATACCAACCCATAACTTACCGCGAAGCTTTTGAACAACTGAATGCAGTTTCAGCCTATTTGGTAAATCTGGGTTTCAGAAAGGGGCAACGGGCCGGCCTTATAGTTGACAATTGCCCCCAGTACTACTACTTCGATCAGGGCATTCAGCAAATAGGGGCCATCAACGTATCCATCTACCCCACCTTAAGCGAAAAGGAAATTGAATACATTATTAATGATTCCGGACTAAGGGTTCTTCTGGTGGGCACACATTTCCTGCTCAAAAAAATAGTTAAGATTGAAGCCAACTGTCCTACTCTCGAAAAAATTATTCCGTTGTTTGATGATTACAGCAACATCTCAACTTCGCCTAAAATAATCTCCTACACCAAAATGATTGAAGAGGGTAAGGTGATGTACCCTCAACTGAAAGGTAAAATTGAAGAGTTGTATACCGCCATCGAAACCTCCGATTTGGCTGCCTTTATTTATACCTCCGGTACTACGGGAATACCCAAGGGTGTAATGCTCACACATGAAAATTTTATGAGCAATGCCATCACCGCTAAAATGCTGGTGCCGGCTGTAGATGAAACCGACCGGTTTTTATCTTTTCTGCCTTTGAGCCATGTGTATGAACGACTGGCCACCTATTACCTCAGTTCGTACATTGGGGCAGAAGTGGCCTTTGCACAAAATCTGGAATCTATTGTACGCAACGTGGGCGAGGTTCATCCTACCTTAATGGCCTGCGTGCCGCGCTTGCTGGAAAGAATTGAAGAACGCGTAAAGAAAAACGCCACCGCACAGGGAGGTATAAAAGCTAAAATATTCTGGTGGGCACTGGGCGTGGGTGAAGAATACAGAAAAGTAGCAGAGTCGGGAGGCAAAGCCGGACTGGTACTCTCTGCTCAACATGCATTGGCAGAGAAACTGGTGTTCAGCAAAATCAAGGAACGTTTAGGTGGAAAATTGAAACTGTTTGTTTCCGGTGGCGGACCACTGCCTCAGCATGTGGGTGAGTTTTTCGGCAACATTGGCATACGCATTCAGGAAGGTTACGGACTAACCGAAACTTCTCCGTTTGTTACAGTGAATGAATTTCACCGACAAGTATATGGTACAACAGGTCGCGTAGCTGTTGAGCAACAAGTAGCCATACAGGACCTCGAAAGCGGAAAAATAATTACAGTTCAAACTTTTGATAATTTTAATCCGGAGTTTGAAAGTGGTGAGGGTGAAATTCTGATTAAAGGTCCCAACGTAATGAGGGGATACTGGAACAAACCGGAAGATACTGCTGCAGTTTTTGATGCAGACGGCTGGTTTCACACCGGTGACGTAGGCAAGTTTCACAAAGGTTACCTCAAAATTACCGACCGTATCAAAAACATGATTGTAAATTCATTTGGGAAAAACGTGTACCCTACACCCATTGAAAACACTTTGTTGCTGAGCCCCAAGATTGAGCAAATACTCATTATTGGCGACCGCAGAGAGTACCTCACCGCCATTATTGTTCCCAACATGGAAGAACTGAAAGAACACTTTAAGCTTACTGATGAGTTCTTTCAAAATGCAGATCCGTTTATTCGCGAAGAAGAAATCATCAAGTGGATAGGTGAAGACATTAAAAAACTCTCTGTAAGATTATCCAAGTTTGAGCGCCTGCGCGATTTCCTTATTAAACGCACTGCTTTTAGTATTGAGGCCGGAGAAATGACGCCCAAACTTTCCATCAAACGCAAAGTGGTGGAAGAAATGTATGCCAAAGACGTGGAGCAAATGTATGCGGTGAGTCTTTGTCCGTTGGATTAATGCAGTTGTTGTGTTGATGGTATAAAACGATGTTGTGGCAGGATAAATATCCTGCGGTAAGCTGGTGCTTCTTATAATGTTACTTGGAAGAAGTGAGGATGAATATCCTCACTGACTAGTACTTATACAGCAACAAATAATATGTAAGCTTCTCTTATATTTCGTTCTGTTTAGATAAAAAATCTCACCCTCTGAATCCTTCTATTTTGAGACACTAACAGTTTTTTCTCCAAATTGATCCGCGTTTAATAATAATGACATCAAGATATTCATTTTAGGAGATACGCCATGCTTGCATAATGTAAATTCCGAAGACAATCTGTTTCTATCATTTTCCTCAATCGTCAGTTTTGCTCTCGGCATATCAGCCCAATCCATTCGAGGGCACGCAAGTAAATCAGAGCTATTCATGGTTCTTAAAACACTATAAATGACTTGTAGATATTCTTTTTCCAGCAATTGATGACTTACATAGTATGGTTTATTTTCAAACATTGAAAAAGAGAATTTGTCGAGAGTGTCAGAGTTAATAAACAGCTTAGTGTAAGCTACTTTTGACCCAACAAGTTCAAAGTTTATTTTTTGTTGCTCATGGGAATATTCTTTTAACAATGGGACTGAATCAACAAAATAGTATTCAGTGCCAGAGATAAAAATACTTTTCTCGTTTGCTGTTCTAATTGGGAAAAAGATAGTGTGATAATCATGAATGACTCTTCTTTGTAATACTCGATTAGGGTTAATAAAATCGATTTCAAACCGTTTTTTCAAGTATAATGAGTCATGTCTGTCCGCTACTATTCTGTAGAATGAGTCATTTAAAATACAGAGATCATTAACCACCAATAGTGTTTTTCCTTCTGAATTTACCCAAATACAGTTTTGTATTTGGGGAGCAATCTTTTGCTCCACGGTATTAGTATTGGTGACGCAACCACTCAAGAGCAATAACAACGACAATAATATTCTCATCACTTTTAAGTATAACCACTAACTCGTCAACGTTTGCAACGCGAATGTATGAGTTTGGTTGATTGATTGAAAGTAAATTTTAGTGCTTGTTTATTTACTTCGTTCATGAGATTGCTTCACTAAGTTGCAACAATCACTCATCAAGTATCCGCTAGGTAATACATTCCTTAAAAACCCTTTAGTATACCTGTTACCGGTATATCCAGCAATCGGGTTTTAATACCCATCTGCGCAGGTGCAATGAGGTTGGGTGGGGTATCATCAATAAACAGGGTTTCTTCTGCCACAAGGCCGGCATCCTGCAAAACAAACTCATACACCTCTGGATGGGGTTTACGTAAACCTATTTCATGCGAATAGTATGCTTTCTCAAACAAACTGTGCCAATGAGAAAGTCCAAAATTTTTGTCAATGGTATGCCAAAATTCAGTAGCGTGAATAATGTTGGTGTTGCTCAACAGAAAAATTCGGTATTTACCCTGCAAACGCTCCAACAACTGTATGCGCTCCAAAGGTAAATCGAGCAACATGGCATTCCAGGCTTTTTGCAATACTTCATCCGGGTGATGGAGGCCCGTTAATTTTCGTATAGCAGCATAAAATTCTTGCGGTGTAATTTTGCCGGTTTCCAGTAAGTCAAAAGTCTCCTCCTGCTTCAATTGCCCGAAGTGCACATCAATATCATACCCCAACTGTTTAAATGCATCAGAGGTAAGTTTGTAGTCAATGTTGAGCAAAACTGCGCCAAAATCGAAGATGATATTTTTTATTCCTGTTGAATCCATGAGACCAAATTATATAAAAGCAAAAAAACCACACGGAGTCGTATGGTCTTTTTGCTGTAGTGGGCCCACCTGGGCTCGAACCAGGGACCCTCTGATTATGAGTCAGATGCTCTAACCGACTGAGCTATAGGCCCTGTTTGTTTAGCTTGTTGCATCACAAACGGGACGCGAAAATACTCCTTTCGGGTAAATTTTCAAATACTCTGTTTACTTATCTTCACGTATCGGGCGCTTGCGGAGATTTTCTTAAGCAAATTCCTCTACCGGGTTACCACAATATTTATCAGCAGATTACTTACTTTTGCACCATGAAGTTTATTGCCCACATCAACATAATGCCGCAAAAAGCGCTGCTCGACCCACAGGGTAAAGCTGTGAGCAGCAGCATGAATAATATTGGCCTGCCTGAAATAAGCAACGTGCGTGTAGGCAAGCACATTACCTTAAAAGTAGAAGCTGCTGACGAAAATGCCGCTCGTGAAAAGGTGGATTCCGCCTGCAAAAAATTGTTGGCTAACCTTATCATGGAAACCTACGATTTTACTTTACAAACACCGCAGTCCGCTTAATACCTCTCCCGCCATGAGAATACTGCTGCTGTTTGTTGTATTGCTCATTCACACTTCTTTTGCCTGTGGGCAAAACATTCAATACGCGCGCAAAATTATTGATACTCTGTGCTCGCCCGTTATGGCCGGAAGGGGTTACCTCAAAGAAGGTGATTTAAAAGCTGCTGAGTATATTCAAACGCAGTTTAATGAAAACGGATTAAAAGCCTTTAACGGCAGTTTCTTTCAGAAATTCGGATTTCCTGTTAACGTATTCCCCAGTAACCCTACCGTAAGTATTGATGGGGAAGACCTTATTGCGGGAACAGATTTTTTGGTTCACCCTTCCTCGCGCAGCACCAACGGCACCTTTGAATTGGTGTGGGTCGACTCAGCCACCATTGACAACAGCGGGCGCTTCAAAAAATTTGAAGACGATACCCATTTCAGACGTAGTTTTCTGGTGCTGGATGTAAACATCATGAAAGGAAATGTGCTGCGCAAAGAACGTTTGCAAAAACTGAAAGAAAACGGATACAAAGCACACGGACTTATTGAACTGCATGACAAGTTGCTCTGGAGCGTATCTACTGAGCAGGCACTTTACCCCAAACTACAGGTGCTTAAAACAGCTATGCCCAAGGGCAAAACTATTAAAGTAGATATTTTCAGTCAGGTGAATGCACACAGTACACAAAACGTAATAGGGTATGTAAGAGGAAGCGTGTATCCGGATAGTTTTATTGTGTTTACCGCACACTACGATCATTTAGGCAAAATGGGCAAGGATGTTTATTTCCCTGGAGCCAATGACAATGCCAGTGGAACAGCCATGTTGCTCGACCTGTCAAGACACTTTGCTTCATGTAATCCCAAATCAAAATACTCGGTGGTGTTTATTGCTTTTGCCGGAGAAGAAGCCGGGTTGTTGGGTTCGTATTATTACACACAACATCCTTTGTTCCCGCTCAACCAGATTAAACTGCTCATGAATCTCGACCTGATGGGCACGGGTAGCAAAGGCGCAACCGTAGTGAATGCAACGGAGTTCCCGCAACAATACAACCTCATTGAAATTGTGAATGCAGAGAAGGATTATTTACCCGCACTTTATCAAAGGGGCAAAGCACAAAACAGCGACCATTATTTTTTCAGTGAAATGGGTGTGCCTGCATTTTTTATGTACTTGATGGGTGACTATCCCTACTACCATGAACCGGAGGATAAGGCTGAAAATCTGAAGCTGGAAAAATACGAAAACACCTTTCTACTGATGTGTGATTTGGTGAAAGAGCTGGAGCGTTAAAATCATTATCCCTATATTTGAGCATGATTGAAGCCATTGCCAGCGGTGCTACTTCAGGCTTTGTACTCAGCTTAATGCTGGGCACAGTTTTTTTTGCACTCATTCAAAACAGCATTGATTATGGTTTCACTACCGGCATTTACATTGCCGCTGGTGTAGTTGTAAGTGATATACTTTTTATCTCGGCAGCTCTTTTTGGGACCAGTTTGGTACCTGCCATAGAAGAGAATCAAAACACTATACGCATAGCTGGCAGCATTGTTTTACTGGTAATGGGAATTGCTGCCTGGAAACCTAAAAACTATTCTGTAACTAATACCAGCAGTAAAACAGGTTCTGCATTTTACTTTCTATCGAAAGGTTTTTTTTTAAATGCACTTAATCCTGTTAACTTCTTTGCCTGGGTGTCCATTGCCACTTACCTGAAGGGCGCAATGCAATACACACTTCAACTACAAGTTACGTATTTTACTGCTTGTCTGGCAGCCATTTTTATAACAGAATGCGGTATTTCCTTCGGTGCATCAAAGCTTCGCAGGTGGATGAATGCCAGCAGCATTTTATGGATAAATCGCCTGGCCGGAACAGTATTTATTGTAATGGCTGTAGTATTACTATGGCCATTGTTGCTTAAATAGATTTAAAAAATTTATTTGGCTTTTCTAAACAGGTAACGGGTCAAAAATATTCCTGTACCACCTTTGCCTTCAGCAGGGCTGTGCACCCCGGCAGTAACAGTATACAACTCCCAACCTTCGGTGGTGTATTCATTTATTTTATCGACAATGAGTTTATCGTTGTTTACTACGTTTCCAAAATTAATACCTACCATGCTGTAAAAATTGAGCAGGTCTTTTTCTACCGTGCTGCCCTTTGCATCTGTAGATACCATGCGCGACCTACCTATACCACCTGACACAACCGACTCCACAGTAGAAAACTGTCGGTATTCATAGGTTGTTGTTTCATTTGATTTAGCTTTAAAAGAGAACAGTCCGTACAGACTCAGAGAAATCATCACTGCCATTGCAGTTGTAGTTAACAGTTGTTTCATTTTTTATCTTTTTTGTTTTATATTCAAAATTAAAATAAGGCTCTATTTTTGTTACACGAATTGAACCAAAAAAATAATACCATGCAAAAAATAATGTTTGTGCTACTTGCAGCATTTTTGGGCCTTGGCGCTCAGGCCCAAAAATTTGCCAAAATACAGGTTAACGAAGTGAAGGTTAAAATAGGTGAGCAACAGTTTACCGGTGAAGCTATAACCATTCCTTTGGAGTTAAGAGACAAAACCAGCCCGGTTACTTTGTTTGCTAATGCAGATGTAAAAATAACCGCTACCTATAAACTCATTGATATGAAAAGTGGCAGAAGCGACCACATGGCTTCAGGCATTCGCTTTAAAATTGTATACGATTGTGTTTACAAAGGCAAAAAGCAAAACCGCAAAGTAGAGCGCATGTTTTTTTTGAACGACAAAAGAGAGTTTGAAGAGAAAGACTATTTTGTAATTAACGACAAAATCAAAAACACCAAAATAGAAATCAAGTACACCGGAGTAATGGAAGAATAATTTTCATTAAACTGTACCAACAAAAAACCCGCCTTGAAGCGGGTTTTTTTTATTAGCCTAAATATGCTTTTAGTATTTTACTCTTGGATGATTTACGCAATCTGCGCAAAGCCTTTTCTTTAATCTGACGAACACGCTCACGGGTTAAACCAATCTTATCAGAGATGTCTTCCAGCGTATGAGCCGGGCCACCATCTAAACCGTAGTAGTACTTTAAAACGTCCTTCTCTTTTTCAGAAAGGGTAGATATTACACGGTTAATTTCTTTTTGTAATGATTCGTTAATCAAAGTCACATCAGGACGAGGCTCATCGTTGCTGTCCAGTATACCCAAAAGTGTGTTGTCTTCACCTTCAGTTAACGGAGCATCAATGGATAAGTGACGGCCTGTGCTGCGCAATGCATTTTCTACTTCAATTAAAGGAATATCCAACTCAGTAGCAATTTCTTCTACTGTTGGTTCGCGCTCCAAACGTTGCTCCAATAAAGCGGCTGCATTACCTATACGGCCAATAGAACCTACTTTATTTAATGGTAAACGTACAATACGTGATTGATCGGCCAAAGCCTGAAGAATGGATTGACGAATCCACCAAACAGCATACGATATAAATTTGAAACCGCGGGTTTCATCAAAACGTTTGGCAGCTTTAATTAAACCCAAGTTGCCTTCGTTGATTAAGTCACCTAAGGTAAGTCCTTGATTTTGATATTGTTTAGAAACAGACACCACAAATCGAAGGTTGGCATTTACCAAACGTTCCAAAGCTACCTGATCTCCTTCACGTATCCTGCGCGCCAGTTCTACTTCCTCCTGGGCGTCAATCATGGATACTTTACTTATTTCATTCAGATATTTATCAAGGGATTTGCTTTCGCGGTTGGTAAACTGTTTACTTATCTTTAGTTGTCTCATGCGTGGTAATAAGGGTATTCAAAAAAGTGGTGCGAAAATCGTAAATAAAACGGAGAGTAGAAAATTTTATTTTGATTTACAGTAACTTATCAATAATTATACCAATGAAGGCTTTGTGTCAAAAGATGTTTGTAACCGCTTCGTTCAGATAAAATTATATTGAAATGGTTAAGCCTGACAGAGTTTTCAGTTTGGAGATTCTTTGCTAAAAGAGAATAATATTCTCATTACCCCCACACGTTGTACACCAGCCAGCTGCTCAAATAAGCCAATGCTGTAAGGTAACCCAGTTGCACCATGGTCCATTTCATACTTTTGGTTTCGCGCCAGGTAACGGCCAGTGTACTCATACATTGCATGGCAAATGCATAAAACACCATCAGGGAAGCAATAACTGCTGAGGAATATTGGGGCTTCCCTGTTTGCGGGTTAATCTCGGCCTGCATCTTTTGGCTAATAGTGGTTAAATCTCCCTCCTGCCCCTGCACACTGTAAATGGTGGTAATGGTACCTACAAATACTTCACGTGCGGCAAAAGATGTAATCAATGCTATGCCTATTTTCCAGTTAAAGCCCAAAGGTGCAATAGCCGGTTCAATGAATTTACCAAAATGGCCGGCATAAGAAACCTCCAGTTTTTCTGAAGCATAAGCTGCCTCCCACTGTTCGGGAGTAAGTTGCTGCTTTAACACTGGGTCGGCATATTTTACGGCCAAACGATCCAGGTCTTTTGAAGGACCGTAAGAAGCCAGAGCCCACAGTACAATAGAAATAGCTACTATAATTTTTCCGGCTTCGAGCACAAAACTTCGGCACTTTTCAAAAATATTCAGACCCACGTTGCGCCACAACGGCATTTTAAAGGCAGGCATTTCCATAATAAAGTGATTGGGTCCGCTGCTTTTTAATAACTGCTGAAACACCCAGGCTGCAATAAGTGAGGTAACAAAACCCAACACATACATGGCCATGAGCACCAAACCCTGCAAGTTAAAAATACCCCAGATGTATTTGGCGGGCACCAGCATGCTGATGAGTAACGTATAAACGGGCAAACGTGCGGAACAACTCATCAGTGGAATAACTAAAATGGTGATGAGTTTTTCGGTTTTGTTTTCAATACTGCGTGCCGACATAATGGCCGGAACTGCACAGGCCATGCCGCTTATCAAGGGCACTACCGACTTTCCGTTCAACCCGAACTGACGCATCAAACGATCCATTATGAAACTTACACGGGCCATGTAGCCGATATCTTCCAGAAAACTGATGAAGAAAAATAAAATCGCAATCTGAGGAATGAAAACAATCACACCGCTTAATCCTGCTACAATACCATGAATTAATAAATCATTGAGCACACCTCCGGGCAAGGTGCTTTCTAACCAACCGGAGAAAAGAGTCATGCCTGCTTCCATCCACTCCATGGGATAAGAGGCTAAAGAAAAAATGGATTGAAACAACACAAACAACACCAGCAGAAAGAAAAGCAAACCAAAATACTTGTGTGTAATAACCCTGTCAATGCGATTGCTCCACGATGACCCTATAGAGGCCGTAGCCTTACTACTGGTCTCTTGCAAAATGGCGTCTATCATGCGGTAGCGTACTACTACCTCATCTACCTGTTCTTTCTTTTCGCAAAACAAATGGCGGGTAAGTATCTCCCTGAATTGTGTTAGTCGTTCTCCATCTTTAAATAACAGCAATTGGTTGTGTGTCCACAAAACGGCTGCGTATGTATTGGTAAGGCCAAGAAATTTTTTGCACTCCTCAATCATAGCCGGATTGTATACCTGTGCATCTAAAAAAGGAGCCGTGGCCGAACGTTTAGCAGAAAGTAAAGCCTGCTTTATTTCTTCCACACCTTTCAGTTTGCGTACATTGGTGGGAATAATTTTTACACCCAACCGGCTCTCCAAGGTTTCATAATTGAAGAGTATCCCTTTACGGTCGGCAATGTCAATCATGTTTAGGGCAAACACAATGGGCAGGCCCAAATCTGCCACCTGAGTAAACAGCAGCAGGTTACGTTTAAGGTTGCTGGCATCTGCAATAAAGAGCACCACGTCCGGCAAATCAGGATTCTCAGGGTCACACAAGCCACGAAAGGTGACTGCTTCATCTTCTGATTTAGGATACAAACTGTATGTGCCCGGTAAATCAACCAGACGAACCCGTGTTTTTGAATCAATGTTGAACAACCCGACCTTTTTATCTACGGTTGTACCCGCAAAGTTGCTCACCTTTTGGTTCAAACCTGTAAGTGCGTTAAACAACGATGTTTTACCGCAGTTCGGATTTCCTACCAAAGCTACTTTAATTTCGTGCACGTTAATCGGGTATTATACTTATGTAAGCTGCCTCGCTTTTACGAATACACAACTTGTACCCCTGCACTTGTATGGCAATGGGGTCGCCAAAAGGCGCCACATTTTCTACCACTACTTTTTCACCCGGAAGGCAACCCATCTCGTAAAGTTTTACGGAGAGTTCCTCGTCTTCGATGAGTTGTATGGTGGCTGTGTGGCCCGGCTTAAGCTGTGATAATTTCATGTTAAAAGCCCCGCAATTTAGACTATTTCTAAGGATAGCGCAAGAAGCCTGAATTTATTGGCTCTGATAGCAAAATAATTAATAAATGGGTAACTTCGCTTACTACCTTAAATACATAAGACTATGACATCAACATCAAGCATTACCGTAGAGGTGAAAGTAAACGCTCCCCTCGAAAAAGTGTGGGACTACTGGACCAACCCGCAACACATAGTGAATTGGAACTATGCCTCTGAGGACTGGCATGCCCCAAATGCCAGCAACGATTTACGGGTGGGCGGAAAATTCAATTCACGCATGGAAGCCAAAGACGGTTCAATGGGTTTTGATTTTGAAGGCGAATACACCAGGGTGGAACAACACCTCGAAATTGAATATGTGCTGGCAGATGCGCGTAAAGTAAACATTCGCTTTGACCCTAATGGAAAAGAAACCACAGTTACCGAAACCTTCGACCCTGAAAACGAAAACACACTTGAATTACAACGAGCCGGCTGGCAAGCTATTCTGGATAATTTTAAGAGGTATACGGAGAGTAACTAGCACTTCACTATATCCCAATATTGGCCTTCTTAAAAATGCACAGGTTTGATAAAGCAACTTTATTGAATACATGAAAAGTAGATCGCGTAACATGAATTACAAAAAATTTGTTGAAGCGAAAAAGTATCTCTTCATTGATTACCTTAGCTTAGTTCTAATTCTATTAGGCCTAACCAGTTTATCTTGTAATAATGATGACAGGACGATTGTGTCCTTTTCTTTTCAGCAAAAAGACACCGTTCCATCCTTTGAAGTAGTTTTTATCAAATCCGATAATGCTTACCAACTATCTTCCTATTCAAGCAAACAGAAAAAAACGTATGAAATCTCTTATTTGGAAGATGACTTTGGGATACATATTATACAAAAAGATACTAAGAGAAAAACTGCATATAGCTTCTCACAATTGGATACCACTTTCTTACATGAAGTGATTTGTCCTGCATTTTTCGACTATTCTTCGACCTTAAAAAGAGTATTCTACATTCCACATAGGCAGCAGAGATTAGTAGTTTACGAGTTTGTTTGCAATTCACGCCAGGGAGAAGATAGTGAATTCATGTTATACTATTTAAAGGAACATGGTTTTGTAGCTTTGTTCAATGCAAACTTCGATGCTCTTTTCAGAGTCAAAAAAATACTCAACACTAATGACACACACATTAGTTCAAACATTCTTTTTGTATCAAATCATATTGCTGACAGTATTGAAACTACAAGAAAGTTATTGTTTGATAACTTAGGAGGTAAGCTTCCTTAGCCAATCTTAAATTGTGTCCATTGGTTGGCAAGAGAATCCGTCACGCAATGCGAAGAAATGAAACGGAATTTTATGTTGGCCTACGGGAACACGCCCAGTTGCAGGTAGCTGGTGGCCAGTTTGTCAATACCGTTTACAAAAGCTGCGGTTCGGAGGTCTTTAATTTCGCGGTTGTGGTTACGTATGTCAAACAATTCATTGGTGGCACCAATCATGGCATCTTCTATACCTGATACATTGGCATTGAACAAATAATTTGTCTTAAAATTAAAGAAAATGTTGGCCATTTGTATGACCAACATTTAACTTTTGTGATGATGTGAAAAATCAGGTTCCTTTGGATTACTCTACCAAAAATCTGACAGAGGCCTGTGCAGAATTGCCTAATGTTTTCACCCGCATATAATATATACCAGCGGCAGCACCCACTGGCACCATCACCTCTGTTTGGTTGTTGACTGGTTGCGTTGAAATAAGCTGCCCGAGTGCATTGTAGATATCTATCTGCTCAACCGGCAATGCTGAAACTACTTTCACCATATTTCTGGCCGGATTAGGGAACAGGTTTACTGTTTGTTGAGATATCTCCGCAACTCCAGATGAAAGTGCATTCACAGGTTCGCAGGATGACAAGGATGAACAACCATTCAACGTTACCTCCACCTTGTAGCTGCCGCTCACCAGCACTTTCAGGTAACTGGAGGTTGCGCCATTCACCGGCTGATTGTTGGCACAATTCATCCACTGATAATTTGCCCCTGTTGTTTCAACTACACGAATGGTATCCTGACTCACTGAAATGGTAGCTAAGGGCAAAGGAGTTACTCCCATTTCAACCACATTGCTGGTGGCCGTTGAAGTACTTAAGCAACCCGCATTGCTGGTCATGGTGCAACTTACCTTATCCTGATTAGCCAGACTACTGCTGCTGAATGTCGCTGCATTATTGCCTGCATTTGTACCATTTATTTTCCATTGATAGGAGGGTAAGGATCCTCCATTAACAGGGGTGGCTGTAAAGGCAACCAGCGTACCCGCACAAACATCCGAATCAGAAACAGATACAGATACTTCAGGTGTAACTGTTCCTGTGGTGAAGGTGATGAGGTTGCTTGTAGCGGCATTGGTAGTAACACATCCGGCACTGCTGGTCATGATACAACTCACTTGATCCGTTGCAGTAAGGCCGGATGAGGAGAATCCCGATGAGTCATTACCCACATTTGCGCTATTGATTCTCCATTGATAGGATGGTGTAGCACCTCCATTAACAGGGGTGGCATTGAAGTACACCGTTACCCCTGTGCACAGCACCGTTTGACTGGCCGAAATAGTGATTACTGGAGTTGATGGGGCGTTTACCGTAATGGTTACAGCTGTAGAGGTGGCATTTGTGGGACTTGCACAAGCCGCATTTGAAGTGAGCACACAGGTAACCACATCTCCATTGGCGAGTGTACTTGTTACCAGTGATGCTGCATTACTACTTGTATTATTGCCATTTACTTTCCACTGGTAAGCCGGACTACTTCCTTCGTTGGTAACGGTTGCTGTGAAAGTAACCGACTCCCCTTGACAAATATTGGAGGATGAAGCCGAAACCGATATGGTTGGGGTTACTGCAGAGGTAACACTAACCGTAACGGCATTGCTGGTGGCCGTAGAGGAGGTAAGGCAACTTGCATTGCTCGTCATTACACACGTAATCTGGTCGCCATTCGTCAGGTTATTCACCACAAAACTGTCGGCATTGGTGCCTGTGTTGTTGCCATTCACTTTCCATTGATAAGATGGTGAAGTACCTCCATTGGTTGGGGTAGCATAAAACGCTACGCTTGCGCCAGAACAAATAGTCGTACTTGCTGAGGTGACACTTACCGAAGGTGTGATTGACTGGGTGGTGAGTGTAATGGCATTGCTGGTGGATGTGGTGGTGGTAACACAAGCTGCGTTGCTGGTCATCACACAGGTTACCTGATCGTTGTTTGAAAAAGTATTTGATGCAAAGGTGGCTTGATTGGCGCCTGCATTATTCCCATTTACTTTCCATTGATAAGACGGTGAAGCACCTCCGTTTGATGGTGTTGCTGTAAAAGTAACCGTTGCACCGCTGCAAATAGAAGTCTGACTGGCTGTAATACTCACCGTTGGTGTAGTAACTGATTGCACCGTCATGGTTACTGCATTTGAAGTAACGTTCATAGGGTTTGCACATGCAGCCGAAGAAGTAACCACGCAGGTTACTACCTGACCATTGGTGAGGCTGCTTGTTGTAAAAGAGGCACTGTTTGTTCCCGCATTCACTGTATCTGTTTTCCATTGATAAGATGGGCTTACTCCTCCATTGGTTACAGTTGCATTAAATGTTGCACTAGCACCACTACAAATAGTGGTCTGCTGTGTGTTGATACTTACAGAAGGAGTTACATTGGCATTTACAGTAACAGTGATTGTATTGCTGGTGGCGGTAGAGGTGGTAAGGCAACTGGCATTGCTGGTCATCGCACAAGTTACCTGATCATTATTGGCCAGTGTAGTTGAGGTAAATGTTGCCGAGTTAGTACCAACATTGTTCCCATTCACTTTCCATTGATAAGAAGGTGCCGTACCTCCATTTGTTGGGGAAGCCGTGAACGTAACAGAGGTACCCGCACACAAAGTAGCACTGCCTGTACTAATGTTTAGTGAAGGTGTTATAGACTGGGTGGTCATGGTGATGACATTGCTTGTAGCTGTGGCAGAAGTAACACAACTTGCACTGCTGGTCATTACACAACTTACCTGATCATTATTCGCTAATGTATTTGTTGAAAATGTAACTGAGTTGGTACCTGCATTGTTCCCGTTAATTTTCCATTGGTAAGATGGGGTTGTTCCTCCGTTGGAAGGTGTAGCTGTAAACGTAACTGTGACCCCTGAACAAATAGATGTCTGACTTGCCGTAATACTTACCGATGGTGTAACAGGCTGGGAAACTGTTACAGTAATCTGATTTGAAACAGCCAATGAAGGAATGGGACAAGGCAGGCTCGACACCATGGTACATCTAATGGAATCACCAGTAGCCAGATTTGATGGCGTGTAGGTGGCAGAGTTGGTGCCAACATTTGTTCCGTTTCGTTTCCACTGAAACACCGGACTCGTTCCTCCATTGGTGGGATTTGCCGTGAAGGTTACCTGACTGCCTGCACATACTGTAGTTTGTGAAGCACTGATTTGAACGGAAACATTCACGGTAGCCGAAGAAGTAACATTTAAACTGGCTGCAGAGGAGTTTCCACATGAGTTCACTGCACGAACTGTAATGGTACCTCCGCTTGTACCCGGAGTAAGCGTTATGCTGTCGTTGGTAGATGTACCTGTCCACCCGGCAGGTCGTGTCCATGAATAAGAAGAGGCTCCGTTAACAGGAGTTGTGTAATACAATTTGGGGGAGAGTGCACATGTGCTCGTATCGCCATAAATAGCACCGGGTGCAGCAGGTGTTGTATTAACGGTGAGGGTAGCAGACGATGATGTGTCTGAACCTTCGGGACTGTAGCCAATACATCGGAATAAATGTCCGCCCATGGCAAGCGTAACTCCCGTAACCACTACGCTACTGCTATTGGTTCCGCTGTACACACTCGAATTTTTCAGATGTACAAATCCTCCGCCACTATCAATTTGCCACTGATAAAAAGCAGTGGCGGAAGCCGTGAGAGTGACACTAAACGTTGCGTTAAGTCCAACACAGGCACTCACCGATGTAGGGTTTCCGATAGAAGGATTAAAATTAGAATAGGTATAACAGCTATTATAAGTGCTTGCATTGGTGGTATTGCCTGTACCCAACTGACCGCTGGTATTTAACCCTGAAAGACAATTTTGGTTACGGTTAGTTTTTATTATCCCGCTAAAACCGGCACCAGCCGTAACGGCCTGTACTTGGGAGGCATTGTTAACCGGAAAAATTCTGCCGGTTGTAGAGTTATCCCCCAACTGACCATAGGTGTTTGCGCCCCAACCCCAACCACTGCCGGTATTGCGTATGGCGATACAAAAATCAGCTCCGGCATCAACATCCATCCAGCACGTATCATTGGTTGGTGTTTTGGTTACAATTTTAATTGGTGTGGTTCGGGTTACTGTTGTGCTGTCACCCAATTGTCCATTGCTGTTTAATCCCCAACTCCATAATGAACCATCGCAACGTAAACCCACAGAATGCGAGTTACCCCCGCTGGCTTTAAGCCATAGTGCTGATGTGCCAATTTGTGCCGGTGCAGTTCTGTCGGTGGTTGCGCCATCGCCCAGTTGCGAACTGTTGTTGCGTCCCCAGGCCCAGATGGTGCCGTTTGATCTTACTGCGAGACTATGGTCTAATCCTGTAGCAATACTTACCCATGAATTTGCCGTTCCAATCTGTATAGGTGCAGTGCGGGTGGTAACAGTTCCATCACCCAGTTGTCCATAGGTATTTCTACCCCAGGCCCACAAGGTACCATCTGAACGAAGTCCCAGGCTATGATTGTCGCCTGCAGCAATGGCTACCCAATTATTTGCTGTTCCAATTTGAAGAGGAACACTCTTATTTACTGTTGTACCATCACCTAATTGACCAAATGTATTTTTGCCCCAGGCCCATAAGGTACCATCAGCTCTGATGCCGAGCGAAAAGGAACTTCCTGTTGCTACACATTTCCAATTAGACGCTGTGCCGATGGTAACACGGGTAAGTCTGTTGGTAGAAGAAGCATCACCCAACTCTCCAGATGAATTTTGCCCCCAGGCCAGCAGCCTGCCACTGTTTGCTATCATCAGGTTGTGAGCATAGCCTGAAGCATGTTCTACCCAACCAAAGCTAGTGCTTACCGGAACAAAATATGAAAAACTACTGGTTGATCCTTTACCCAATTGACCTACCGCACTGGTGCCTGCTCCATTCAACACACCGTTTGCCTGCAAGGCAAATGAAAAACCATCCCCAATTGTAATGGCTACTACATTTAAAAAATTTATTGCTTGAACAAATGAAGTTCTGCCAGCAACCGTTCCATCGGCCAATTGTCCATCGTTGTTGTTACCCGAACCCCACACCGTTCCATCTGCTTTTAATGCAAGCGTATGTGAAGCACCTGCCTGCACCATTACCCATGTGCTTAAAGAACCTATCTGATAATAACCGTTGGTTACATTGCCTGTACCCAACTGACCCCAACTGTTGCTACCCCACCCCCACAAAGTACCATTGCTTTTGATACCCATGCTGTGTTGTTCTCCAGCCGATACTTGTACCCAGTTATTATCTGTACCAACCTGCACAGGAGTTACATTTGTTGTAGCCGTGCCTGTGCCGAGTTTATTGAATATATTGTCGCCCCAACCCCATAAGGTACCGTTTGACTTAATGGCAAGTGAATGTGTATAGCCTGCCGTGATATAAATCCAGTCGTTGGCAGTACCTAAGCGAACCGGTGCATTTCTGTTGGTAGTTGAACCATCACCCACCTGACCATTGTTGTTAAATCCCCACCCCCATAAACTGCCGTCAGCTTTTAGTGCAAGCGAGTGCCCATTGCCTGCTGCCACACTAATCCAATCATTGGCGGTACCAATGCGCACCGGAAAACTGCGGCTGGTAGTAGAGCCATCACCCACCTGACCGTAGTTGTTTCTTCCCCAACCCCACAAACTGCCATCAGCTCGAACGGCTAGTGAATGCGAAATGCCCGCACTCACTACACTCCAGTTGGTGGCTGAGCCAATTTTTTTTGGCGCCAGTCTGTTAGTTGTGCTGCTATCTCCCAATTGTCCAAAGTCGTTTTTACCCCAGGCCCATAACTCGCCTCTGCGCACCTCCAAACAAAAAGCATTACCTGCATCTGCACGCTGTGCTGCCACATTGCAAGAGCCTGATTTCTGAATATTGCGCCTCGATGCCTGTGCCCACACATCAGTTGTGGCCAGAAACATAAGTAATGTATGCAACAACAAATATTTTCTAATCCCTTTCATGACTTTATATTTTAATCACTTACTATTAATTGCTCACTTTACAAAACCGGATATACGCAATACCATCATTGCCTTTTACTTGCAGGTAATAGACTCCGGGCTGCAATGCAGACACGTCAATAGATTTTGTGTGGGACATGCTTTTTTCATATGTCCTTCCTTCCATAGTTAAGATGGTAACATGTTGAACAGGAAAATTGGCCGATACCTGCAACCAATTCGTCACAGGGTTTGGATATACGCTTACGCGAAGGTTTGATGCTTCTGCAATTCCCGTGGCCGGATATGAAATACAAAGGCTCGTATCAATACAACCGCCCTGATTTATCACAACACAATAAGAACCTATGGTTGGTGGAAGAAATTCTTTAGATGTTGCCCCTGAAACAGGACTATACCCATTCCCACAATCCAGCCACTGATAGCTTGCCCTGTCCTGTTCTGAAATGAGCCTTCCTGACTGATAACTTACCTGTTTATTATTGATTCCTGTACATGTGCTGATAATCTGCAAGGCTACCAAATCCATATCCGAATTTTCGAACACATGACCTCCAATGATCAAACGGTTATTGCCAATAGCGTACATTCCTATAGTTTTTGTAGTCAAAGCGCTTGGAGAATAAATAGCAATAGAGGTATCCCTGAAACCATTGTCGCGGCTACCATCGGGAAGTAGTTTTCCAACGGCCATATAACTGTTCCAACCATTAATTTGCTGAATATTTCCTGCATAATAAATATGGCCAGTGGCATCGGAGTGTAAACCATTCACCGCACCTGAATATCCAGATGGGTAGGTGAATGTCCCGCTATCTGCAAACAATGTATCGAGCGTTCCGTTGTTATTGAATCTTGACACCATCAAGTCATACCCATTTGCAGTGGCCACTCTACCTCCAACCAATATTTTGCCATCCGCTTGCAACAGCAGGCGATAGGCGTTAGAAGGTAGTGAATGAAATGCATGAAACCCTTTGGCGTTAAATGATGAATCAGGCTCACCACTTGCATGTAATTGAGCGAGCATCAAGACTTCAATTCCTGAAGTCAAACTTTGATTAATGTCACCAACTACCAGCATCTTACCTGAAGGAAGCAACTGCACATCATGTATACTTTTCCTTCTGCCTTTTTCTGACATTGGAACATACTTTAAGCCGGCATTCCCAAATGTAGCATCAGGTGTAGCATTGGGTAGTAAACGTAAAAGAAAAGCCGATGAGTCGGCCCTGCGGCCACCTTCACCGCCAATCAGAATTTTGTTGCCCGGTAATATGCGCAACACCCTATAGTTTGCATCAGGAACCTGTAACTGGTAATGGCCGCTCCCCTGGTTAAAACTTGTATCTAACGACCCATTAACATGGTACCTGCGTATAAACCATAAAAAAGCACTCTGCGAAACATAACCTCCCAACACAACAATTTTCCCATCCGATTGTATGCCTATATGACGAAATGAATCGTCATTATCGTTATTATACCTCACCTGTCCGTTTGTCCCGAAAGCACTGTCTGGTTTTCCATCGCTGGTAAAGCGGGCGAGTACGGCATCCGATCCCAGAACACCATTGTTAATTCTTCCGGCAATTAGCACTTTATTATCCTGTTGAACCGCCACACTAAAACACTCATCATACCCCTGCACCTTCAGGTAAGCATAACCCGATTCTCCAAAACCCATATCTGGCAAACCTGATTGGGCAAACAATGCAATATTGAAAAAAAGTGTACTTAGAATAAATAGAAATGACTTCATAAGCTGTGTTTTTGATAGCAAAATTAAGAGCAAGTAAGGGCAGGCACTTATACTTGTAATTCAACTTACCATTCGGCACATAAACGAGGACAATAGGTCGTTTTTTTTGTAAATCCGTACTGGTCATTTGAACCGGATAATGAAAAACCATTGTTTCTTTGCAACATGGTGATTACACCGAAGGCTTTTCTTTTCGCAGGTTTGATGCTTTTTGTTTTCAGCACAGCATTGTGCCAGGTTAACTACAAAAACCTGACACGTGCACACGGACTTTCATCAGACAATGTATATTTTAGTTTATGCGACTCCAAAGGACTAATGTGGTTTGGAACCGATAATGGCGTTTGTCGATATGATGGAGCGGAGTTCAAAATTTTTGATATTGATGATGGCATTACCGACAACGAAGTATTCAGAATATTTGAAGACTCCAAAGGGCGCATCTGGATACTACCTTACAACGGACAACTTTGTTTTATCCTCAATAACCAGGTTTATCATACGGGGAATACACCATGGCTGCGTGGGTTTAATAACAAAGACTTCTTTACCGACATGGTTGAAGATGGTGAAGGCAACATCTGGTTTTTTAAGGAACAAAATCAAGAGTTCTGCATATTGGAAAACAATCTACAGGTAAAATATGGTTCACTGCCATTTAAATCATTCTATAATAACCATGTATTGTTACACGGAATCCACTACATTTTTTACAACACCAAAATCGCTAAGAAAAAGTGGGTGTACACCGTGGCCATGCTCAACCGGGAACTGAAACCCTTGACAACTTGCAGCACTAATCTATACTGCCGTTACTTTTTTACGCACCAGGATTCACTTCGGTTTGGATGCTTTTTCGATGACAAGGAAGAAGACAATCGGATGATAAGCAGCAACAGCATTAACTTTGAAAAGGCCATTCGTGAAAAAGTGAACCCTATTTCTTTGCTTGGAAGTAGAAAAATAAATGATGCGGCATCCTTATTTCACAACCTTATTTTAACTTCTGAAAATGGCGCAATCTTGATTAAACCTCATGAACAAGAAACATGGTTACCCGGAATTTTTGTATCTTCTGTTTCCATTGATAAAGAGAACGGAGTGTGGCTCACCACTAAAAACAATGGCGTATTTTACTATCCGGCAAGCCTTACCAAACCCGTTCACTCCATCACCGACCCAATTTACCTGATCAAACAAAATCCGCTAAAACCACAGGAACTTTATGCAGCCAGTAATTCCTTTATTTACCGATTGAATGGTAAAAAAACTGAAAAAATAAGTTTACCAGCATTTGTCGGTAAAAATGAACCCATCAGTGATATTATTTTTCTTAACAATGGACACTTGGTATTGAGCAACGGAAACGGAGTATATTTTTACAATGGAAAAAAATTCCAACTTTCAGAAGGGAAGGCAGGTACCAAACAAATGTTGTATATGAACGACACGCTTTACTTTGCTCGTTCAAACAGTATTACCCTACAAGCGGCTGCTACTCTGCTCCAGCCTTACGATTTACACCATCCATTATTTATCCAACTACATAACAACCGGGCATTGTGTTTGGTGCCTGCCAATCAGAATGAGTTTCTTTTCGGAAACAATTTTGGCGCATGGCGAATCAGCAAAACTGGCAAAACGGTTCATATTCCCGGCATTCAAAACCGCATTCACCGCATAGCTGTTTCTCCCAAAAGTTACACCGCTTATTGCTCAGACATTAATGGTGTATACATTCAATACAAAAATGAGCTGCATCATTACACCAACCAAAACGGTTTAACCAGCAACAGCGTTACATCAGCCTGCTTTGATGCCAACAACAACCTTTGGGTTGCAACGCCTAATGGCATCTCGCGCATTCATACCAAAACCCATAATGTAATCAACTACCACCTGTTCAGTGGAAACCGGGATGAAAAAATATACGACCTTTATTTAAACTCCGACACCACACTGCTATTGGCCACCGGCAGCGGATTGTTTGAATTTAACACCACACAAAAACCGTCTGATACCAAACCGGATATTATTATCACGCAAATCAAAGTAAACGGACAAAACAGGGAACTCTCTACAATGGCTTCCCTTTCATCTGTTGAAAATACTATTGAAATTGCTCTTACTGCCATCTCCTATGCATTGCCACAACCCGATTTCTTTTACAGAATAGGGGGAAACGGTTCGCAATGGCAGAAAATCAGTGGCCGGGTACTCACCTTTGCCAACCTGCCTTCGGGGAGCTATGATATTCACATCCGCTGCAAAAGTATAAATGGATTATGGAGCAACACAAGAGCCATACACTTTGAAATTCATGCGCCTATTTATAAAAAATGGTGGTTTATGTGGAGCACTCTTGCAGTGCTTGCTTCCACCATAGTGCTTATCATTTACCATTGGCAAAAACGCATTCGTAAAAACAAAGAAATTGAGTTACTCCTGTCGGAAACACGACAGAAAGCCATGAGGGCACAGTTAAATCCGCACTTCGTTTTTAACGCACTCAACTCTATCCAGTTTTTGTACATGAGTCACCGCGAAGAACAGGCCATTGAATACCTGAATAAATTTTCAGTAGTACTTAGAAATATTCTTAAGCATGCCGAACAAACTTACATCCGCATTGACGAAGAAATTGAAAACATCAGAAGTTACCTTGACATAGAACAACTTAGGCTGAATGACAGGTTCACCTATTCCATTGAAACAGCCAACGAAATCGACCCCTATGCATGCCTCATCCCATCCATGCTCCTCCAGCCCTTTATAGAAAATTCCATCTGGCATGGCTTTAAAGGAATCAACTATATAGGTATGATTGATATCCGCATCGCAAAACACAATGAACAATACCTTACCATCACCATCAGCGACAACGGTGTAGGTTTCGACACAACAGTGGCTCCCGACCCTTCCGTTTCAAAAGGAAGGCACCTGATAGAAAACAGAATTGCTGCACTCAACAAACTCAATAAACTGCCCATTCGTGTAAATACAGCAAGCACTAAGTCGGGTACCATCATCCATATTTTATTCCCTATTCAATACTGATATGATTAAAGCATTGGTTATAGATGATGAACAAATGGCGCGCGACACCATTGAACTGTTCATTAAAAAATATACCCCCGACATACAACTCATTGGCAAAGCAGGCTCGGTAACAGAAGGTGTGCGGCTCATACAGCAAACCCCGCCCGACATTTTATTTCTCGATATCAACATGCCTGAGAAAAAGGGGTTCGCTATATTTGACGAGATTGATCTGAGTCATATCAAAGTAATTTTTACCACTGCATACAGTGAATATGCCATCAAGGCCATCAACCTCTCAGCAAGTTACTACCTGCTTAAACCCATCTCTCCGGTAGAATTTAAAAAAGCTGTAGAAAAAACACTCGAAAAAATAAATCAACAGGTTTCTGATGTAAACACCATTGCTTTTTTGAAAAACCTGATTGGACAAAACCAGCCCCATCCCAAACAACTACTCATCAACATCAGGCAGGGATATGAGCTCATCAAAACAGAAGAGATCATGTACCTCGAGGGTGAAAAAAATTATACCTGGATTCACCATTCAGATAAAAAACACCTAGTGGCTAAGCCACTCAAAGATTACGAAGAATTCCTCGACCCAGGTCAATTTTTCCGCATACACCAATCATTTCTCATCAACCGCCATTTCATCAAAAAAATTTACAACACCAAACCCGATCAGGTGGAACTTCACAACAACACCCGCATCAACATCTCGCGCGACAAAAAAAGAAAATTTATTGAGTGGCTGGAACGGTAAAATGAAAGTTACTTAAACAGAAATAAAATCTAATTGTATGCCTCCCTGCTACGGGAACACACCCAGTTGCATGTAGCTGGTGGCCAGTTTGTCAATACCGTTTACAAAAGCTGCAATGCGCAGGTCGCGGGGACGTCAAACACGGGCAATTGTAGCTAATGGTATAACACGCTGCTACAAATATGAACATTACTAAAGGCTAGGTATGCCAGTTTCATCTGTAAAAATACGGGGTACTACTCTAATTATTTTCTCCTCCTTCCGTTCATTTTTCTCAAACCCTCTTTTTTTTACTTTAGGCTCAATTAAGGTTTCTTCTTCATAAGAATTTGAAATAAATAAAGGAATACACTCTGGCTCAAACTGTACTGTGTATGTTAAAAAATCAATTTTGCTTGAAGTCAATCTTTTATCATACGCACTAGAGTCAGAGCATAATATATCTATTGATTTGAATATTGCAACGCGTAAGTTATGATTATTTATTTGAACAGAATCGTAAGTGATTCTTTTTTTTCCCTTAATATGTTTGAAATCGTATGGATTACATATTTCGATTAAGTTCATTTCTCTGTAGAAATAATTGCAAGATAATCTTACTTCGAATTTATATTGTGAGAATGGCATTACTTTGACAAACTTATACCAATCAAATGCATCGTAAAGATGCATTATTTTTTTACCTGATGATATATAAAAGTGACCATAGGTTGGTGTAATTGATAAAAAATATTCCTTGCTGTAAAAATCATATTGATGAACCACCGGTGAGTAATTATATATTGCTTCATCAATCATTCCTGTATATAGGTAATTTACTTCTTGAGTATTATTTACTATTAAAAAAGTGTTAACACTATCATTATTGTCGTCTTTTAAGTAAATAAGATGAACTCCTTCAGTGTAATTTGAATCAAGCCCTTCTTTCGCAACTATCGTTTCACATCCATGTGTCTGGGCAAATGCATTTATCCCAAGGCTAATCTGCAGACAACACAAAAAAATATAGACTAATTTATTATACCTCATGTCAATAATATTATTGTCTTTGGTTGGCGAAGACGGCAACCACGGACTAAGAAGGGGATCCATCACGCAAACAGAAGAAATGAAATGGAATTTTATGTTGGGCCTACGGGAACACACCCAGTTGCAGGTAGCTGGTGGCCAGTTTGTCAATACCGTTTACAAAAGCTGCTGTGCGCAGGTCTTTGATTTCGCGGTTGTGGTTGCGTATGTCAAACAGTTCATTGGTGGCACCAATCATGGTATCTTCTAAACCTGAGCGCACCAAATCAATTTCATCGGCACCGTGAATGAGTATGCTTTTTTGTTTTGCATCAACGCTATTGCCGGTTAACTGTTCAATGGTATCTACCAGTCTGCGCATGGCACCTTCTTCAAACCTTCGCTCCATACGTCCGAAACGTACGTGCGACAAATTGCGCAACCATTCAAAGTAGGACACCGTTACACCACCTGCATTCAGGTATAAATCGGGCAGCAACATGATGTTACGCTCCAACAGAATTTTTTCTGCTGCGAAAGTTGTGGGGCCGTTAGCACCCTCAGCAATTACTTTGGCTTTTATGCGGGGCGCATTTTCATGAGTTATCTGGTTTTCCAGGGCAGCGGGTATTAACACATCGCATTCCTGTTCCAGTAATTCCATCGAATTGGTGAAATTTTTTGCACCCGGAAAATCAAGTATGGAACGTGTGTTTTTGCGGTGCTGAAATACTTCTTCTACATCCAGGCCATCGGCATTATATATTCCACCTTCATATTCGGCAATGCCTACTATAACGGCACCACCTTCCTGACAAAATTTGGCTGCGTAGTAACCTACATTACCTAAACCTTGTACTATAATCCGCTTGCCTTCTATGCCCGTGGTGAGACCTATTTTAGTCATCTCTTCCTTGTTGCTCAGGCACTCGCGAATACCGTAAAAAATACCCAGACCTGTGGCTTCTGTGCGGCCGTTAATTCCGCCTTGTCCAACGGGTTTTCCTGTTACGCAACCCAGCGCATTAATATCATCGGGTTTAAAGGCAGCGTAAGTATCGGCAATCCAGGCCATCTCACGTGGTCCGGTGCCATAATCAGGAGCAGGCACATCTACAGCCGGGCCAATCATGTCTCTGCGAATTAATTCCGTGGCAAACCTGCGGGTTATTTTCTCCAATTGTGCGGGTGAATATTTTTTGGGGTCCACCTTTACTCCACCTTTGGCACCTCCAAAAGGTACGTTTACAACGGCACATTTAAATGTCATGAGCGTTGCTAAGGCTTTTACCTCGTCCACGTCTACCATTTCGCTGAACCGAATACCGCCTTTTACGGGTGTTTTATGCTGGCTGTGCTGAACGCGGATGCCTTCAAACACTTCAATATTCTCTCCTATTTTTACCGGAAAATTAGTCACGTAAACACTGTTGCAGATTTTGATTTGTTCCAGCAAACCCTTGTCGTGCTTAGTATAGCGTGCAGCATTGTCGAAATAGTGCAGTACATCGTTGTAAAAACCAAGACCTGCATTTTTAGCGTGGCTCATAGACTTTTTTAGATTTTAGTATACACGAAATAAGTACAGAAATGCCTAATTTCAAACTACATGTGTAACGGGCGGTTCTCCGAAGCTGCCAAACAAGCCTCTTTGAACGCTTCAGTATACGTAGGGTGGGCATGGCTCATACGGGCTACATCCTCAGCGCTGGCACGGAATTCCATAGCTACTACAGCTTCAGCAATCATATCGGCAGCACGGGCACCTATGATGTGTGCTCCCAGAATTTCATCTGTTTCCGTATCGGCCAGAATTTTTACCAATCCGTCTAAATCCATGCTGGCACGCGCTCTGCCAAGTGCACGGAAAGGGAAACTTCCCACTTTATATTTTCGTCCGGCTTTTTTGAGTTCTTCTTCGGTATGTCCTACTCCGGCCACTTCAGGCCAGGTGTAAACTACAGAAGGGATAAGCAGGTAGTTGATGTGCGGTTTCTGACCTGAAATGGTTTCGGCAACAAATACCCCCTCTTCTTCAGCTTTGTGAGCCAGCATAGCGCCTCGCACTACGTCACCTATGGCGTAAATGTTGGGTACTGCGGTTTGCAAATGATCATCCACGGCTATACGACCACGTTCATCTGCCTTTAATCCTGCTGCTGCCAGGTTCAGTCCATCCGTATAAGGTTTACGACCAACTGAAACCAAGCAGTAATCACCTTTCAGTTCCACTTTTTCGCCTTTTTCATTGTCGGCAGTAACCGTTACTTCTTTCCCTTTTGCGGTAGCAGCAGTTACTTTATGGTTAAAGAAAAACTCAAAGCCCAGTTTCTTTAATACCCTTTGCAGCTCTTTACCCATTGCCCCATCCATCATAGGAATTAATGAACCTGTGTATTCCACCACACTTACTTTAGCACCTAAACGGGCATAAACTGAGCCCAGCTCTAAGCCAATTACACCACCACCAATAATGATCAGGTGCTTGGGCACCTCGGTCATTTCCAATGCTTCGGTAGAGGTAATGATGCGTTTTTTATCAATGTTTAATCCGGGTAAAGAAGATGGTTTTGAACCGGTAGCAATAATCACTTTATCAGTTTCAATGGTTTGCTCCTTTTCACCTGAAACCTTGATGGTGTTTTTATTTACAAATGAACCAACGCCTGTGTACACATCAATTTTATTTTTCTTCATCAGAAAATTGATACCGTCAGTATTTTGTTTAACCACCTCCGATTTGCGGGAAATCATTTGTTTCAGATTCACTTTTACTTCTTTCACATCAATACCGTGTGTGGCAAAGGTGTGTGTGGCATTGTGGTAATGTTCTGACGAATCAAGCAATGCCTTGGAAGGAATACAACCCACATTAAGACAGGTACCACCCAGTGTAGGGTACTTTTCTACAATAGCTGTTTTTAAACCTAACTGCGCGCAACGAATAGCGGCTACATATCCGCCAGGTCCTGAACCAATAATGGTAACATCGTATTTCATGAATCTTATAATTTATAAAAAGTGGGACAAAGGTAGGGAAATGATGGGGGTGAAAGCAAGCAGCAATACGCAAGCCCCCGAAAGCAAAAAAAGCGCTTTCAAATAAACAATCAATAGTGGAATAAGTATATTCGTTGACTCGAAATCAAATGAAAAAATTAAAGTACATCTATTGCTTGCTGGTGTTGATAGGGTTTTCCTCAATTACTCAAGCACAGTATACAGCCAAACAATTGCAATCAAGGGCTCAGTTTCAGGCTCAGCAAATGATGGATTCTCTTGTAAAAGGGAGGCATACCGGTTATGTCGCTTTTATTTACCCCAAACTGGCTCAAATGGCCGGGGGAAAAGAATCTATGGTAACTGGCTTAGATAAAGTGCGGGAAAACATGGTTAAAAAGGGAGAACAGTTTGTTCGTATCAAAGCCGGAAAAGCAGGAACGTGTGTTAAAGAGAAGAATGAGTTGCAATGTGTACTTCAACAAACCACTACTGTCAAAACCCTGCAAGGAGAAAAAAACTTACGCACACATATTATCTGCATATCTGTTGACAATGGAAAACGCTGGACCTTTATTGATACCGGTGGAGCAAAGCCAGAGATGATACGGCAGGCTTTCCCCAATGTAAGTGCATCATTGGTGTTTCCGACATTGAATTAACTGTTATTTCTTTTCCAGAAAATCCATCAGCTCCCGTTTATACGATTCAACACCCAACACATCACTCACCTGATAATAATCTCCTGTGTTGGTGGTTACTATATCCCTCGGTTAGCTTGGGAGAGTATTGCCGATTTTAGGCATATAATGAGACCTACCCCCTTAAGCTGTTTTTGTAAGCTTTTGCTAAATTACTATTGCGGGTGTACATGAAAATCATAGGTTTTAAGGGAAGAAACTCCTATCACATCTGTAGCTGATACATTTAGAACATAATGGGCGTGAACTTTTGTTCTGATTCCGTAGATTGTATCAAAATTATGTGTCGTTGTGTTTTTAATGGTGGTAAGATAATTGAACACAAGATTATTCTCTTTAGTAATCCATATTCGTGCTGACTTGAGATTTTTAGTATGCTCAATAACTCCTTTAATATTTAGTGTCTCCCCGTCTGCAAATAAATCTTTGTAAGGCGAAAGAATCGTAATTTGAGGTTGGGGTTCAATGATGTTGTTTATTACAGAAAATGTTACCGACTTTTCAGCTATGCTTCCGTTATGATTCATTGCTTGAACAATCAACTTCATTTGAGTGTACTTCAATACACCTGGCAAAAAATAGAGATTGACTTTGGCCTCTTTGCTATGTGAATGCCCCTCATAAGAATAAACCATTGAACTATCCTCTGTGTTAATAACCTCAATTTGATAATCATGAATATCATCATCAGAAACAATGTAAACCTGAATACGAGCTGTGTCACTTTCATATAGCTCCTGATTGTTAATCGGAGATATAATGTCTATGCTGGTATCTGTTAAACCAATTGACTGATTATCTTTAATGCACCCCAATAGAAGTGTTACTGCTAAAAAAACTACTGACTGAATTCTCATTTAAACTTTTAATTAAAACAAATAAAGCACCTGCACTGCTGAACGAGATCTGGTACTTGCAAAACCGCTGTTAAGTTGCTCCTGAATTGGTAAAGTAATACTTACGCCTGCACTTATTCTCCTGAAGTATGCATCAACTCCTGAAGAAATGTAGTATCCATTACCCCCCGTAAACTTTTGCTCAATACCATACTTTCTGTCTCTTGCTGAATATTCAGATAAACATCCTGCATGAAGCAAAAATGAAGTTGCTTTTGCTTTTCCCCAATAAAAGAAACGCAAACTTGATATCAACCTGTTGCCATAACTATAGTCACCATTTGAGGTATTGATTCGAAATGTAGCATCTGCATTGGCACCTACTTTTTTATATCGCAAAGTGTAAATCATGTTTACACTATAGTCCCATGTACCTGTTCCTGTTTGTATTGATGCCGGTTTGTTGTTGCTGAACCTACCCGAAGGGAACTTTATACCTCCCCCTAACATGAGGGTATTGCGGTAAGTAAACCTTCCACTGTCTCCGGTATTAATAAGAATGAAATGGCCCAAAATTGATAAATCAGAAAGTCCTTTAGAAGATGATGTATGATCTTGTTCCTTTCTTACATTATATTGATAAGGAACTGATGCATAACCAACAATTCTTCTGGTAAAAAAATATCGCCCCCACACCTCAAATCTGTTCAGGCTTTCATAATACTTGGAATTTGTCTGTGGAAAAAGCGTGGGGGTATGGCGCATCTTATAACTGCTGCTCATATACCTGATGCCTGCAAAATTTCTACTAAACTGGGGTAATATTCCAAAATAGTTCGCATTCACTGAGCATCCGCATACATCACATGCATACAAATTCAAATGACTGCAAAAAAATATGGCAAATGCCATAAAAATACCCGCTGGTGCTTTCATTCAAGATCAGTTCTTGATAATCTTTGAAAAAAATATACGCCCATCTTTACCTATTGATTTTAATACAAAAAATCCTGGTCTTACCTTCTGTAAATTTATGCTTCCAGATGAGTTTTCTCCCTCAATCACCAAATCTCCTTTGTTATCGAATAACTGATACGAGATACACTGTGAACTTAGTTTGATGTAATCTGTTGCAGGATTAGGATAAACAAGTTGAGATAAATAAGAATACTCACTATCCTTGCTTGTGCCTAATATCAAAGGTACAGACCAGAGAACAATATCACTCCTTCTATTACCTGTTGCTATTTTATTCCCATTGGGTGACCATGCAATTGTATTAATTGCCCCGCTGTCCCTAACTCCAAACGTTGATAGTTCAGTACCATCTGATAAGTTCCAAATTTTACAACTACTATCTGATGAAGCAGAGGCAATCATTTTTCCGTTTGGAGAAATATCAATCCCATTTACGCTACCGGTATGCCCCGAAATTGTTCTAATAAGCATCCCGTTATTAATGTCCCATACCTTTATTGTGCCGTCTTTAGCAGATGAAATAACAAAGTTATTATCCGGTGTTACTCTCACTTGAGTAATATCTGCTGCATGGCCAGAACATACGTATTTGAGATTACCATTTACATCCCAAATTTTCACTTTATCATCACTTCCCCCTGAAACAATACTAACCCCGTTAAAAGAATAAGCTATTGTTGTAACCCATGAGGAATGTGCATTACTAATTTCTTTTATTAATACCCCAGTTAAAATATCATAAATTTTAACTTTACCATTTGAGCAGGCAACTGCAACTTTACTATTGTCGGGCGAAACACAAGTTGCAAATCCATAAGATGTGTTTGTAGTTATCGTGTCTTTGATTACCGGCAACAGACCCGAGTTGTTGAAAATCAATATGTTTCCAAACTCTTCAATAGTAACTATATATTGAGAGTTACTGCTGAAGGCAACACCCATAATGCACAAAAATGCAGATCCAACTTCATAATCCCATTTAAGCAATCCATCTGAAGAATTATAAATTCGAATTGAGGCGGGGTGACAATCTGTTCCACTAAGTACTTGTTCCCCATCTGATTTGAAAGCTACGCTATTTATGGATAGGCTATATGGATTAGCCTTTTGCGACCAATCAATTGTTTGAGCAGCAACTTTAAATGTCACTGCACAAAGCAACAGTACAATTTGTATTGAATTTCTCATACATTCTTAATTAAATCTATATTCTGAACTTTACTTTAACATTTCAAACACTATAACGAAAGTACACAGTAGTGAAATGACGAACCCTCCTAAAACAGGAAGAAAAGCCTTAAATAGCAAAGAGGATATCTAAAGGCAGGTAAATAATCTGCATTTAGCGATTAATGAAAATCAAGCTACTTTACTATCAGCAAAAAAAGATGGTGGGTGAAAGATTTTCTTAAATGGCCCAGATGGAATAAAAAACAAAAGGGGTGAAAAAGGAGTATTTCTGAAACAAAGAAAAATTGAGGGAGTTGTGACTTTGCCTGAATTCAAAAATAACAGAAGTTCTTTTAAGTCTTTTGCTTCAAAGGGCAGCTTCTTCTCTTGATTATCTTGTTGTTTTAGTTGTTTTTTCAGATGACACTTTCCTCTACATTGCTGCTCAGGTTTGTTCTTATTAATACAAAGTTCTGAAACTATATAATCTTTGTTGATTATATAATAGCCAAAAATGCCTGTCTTAACAAAGCACTGAAGACTAAATGCACAAATGAGTAATATGACAATAGATTGTCTCACAAAGTGCAAACTTACTTCATATAAAATAAAAACAAAGGTTAAAATAAAAGATTATTCAACCAAGTTACTTTTTCTCCAGAAACTCCATCAATTCCCGTTTATACGATTCAACACCCAACACATCGCTCAACTGATAATAATCTCCTGTATTAGTGGTAAAATCATACGCAAACTTAGCCAACTCTAATTTATACGATTCAACCCGCAAAGTATTAACCAAAGCTTTTACCTGATTCACAGTAAAGCACTTTTTACTACGCATAATTTGCTTGGCTGTGTTCAATCTGTTGGACTCCACAGTTTGTTTATTCAGTGTGGTTTTAATGCTGTTAAAATCGGCATCACTTACGGTACAGGGTGGTGGTGTATTGTCTGAAGGGTTTGTTTTGTTTTGCTCATTGTAAAATGCAATCAGGTTATCCTGGTTGGGCTGGTGCTTAAACACCTGAATCATTTTAAGGTAATTGCCTTGATCATAAGATCGGGCATATGTCTGCTTAAATAAAGCCAGTCGGTTAGATTCCAATTCTAACGAAATACCGATACGCATCAACTGGGCCACAGTAAGGCAACCGGTATTACTCATGGTGCCTGCTGCACCCATTTTGTCAGCATCATTGCTCATGGCCTGAATGTTTTTGAAATAATAATCAAAATCATTATCTGCTAAAGGTGTCTCGCAACCTGTATTGCCTTTGTATGCCCGCCAATCAGGGTAAGTAATATTACTCCATGGGTTGCTTGGTGCAGGAGTTGGAACAGGTCGTGGTCGTTGTTGAGCAGGCACAGGTTTCTGTTCTTTTACAAAATCATGCAAACGAAATACTGTAGAGAAATAGGCAAAGGCATCATACACCTCCACAAAATTTTCTTTATCAGCTGTATTGATGTAAGCCGTTTTACATAAATCAAGTCTATCGTAATCATTCTCCAGCAAGGCGGCCATTTCTTTGAGTTGTGTTGCGCTCACACAGTTATTCTGAACCACACGTTTGGCCTCAGCCAATCGCGACATTTGTTGAGACTGTGCTTGCACATTACGTAACAATTGCTGGAAAGTAATGTTGGGAACAGCGGTTCCGCATTTGGAGCTTTGGGCTTGGATGTTTGACGTAAAGACAGTCAAAACAACAAGTGTAAGAAGGTATACTTTTCTCATATTTCGAATTAATTTCAACCGTTTTATTCCATTTTCATACCAAGATTGTAAAACGTAAACGCCCATTGGTCGGTTGCTTCATCAATCAACTTGGAAGTAGGCTTGCCTGCACCATGACCTGCTTTTTTATCAATGCGAATAAGCACGGGGTTGTTCCCTTTGTGACAGGCCTGTAAACGCGCTGTGAACTTATAGGAGTGTGCCGGTACTACACGGTCATCATGGTCGGCTGTAGTTACTAATGTGGCCGGGTAGTTTACTCCCTCTTTAAGATTGTGCAAAGGAGAATAGAGCAACAAGTTTTTAAACATAATGAGTGAATCACTGCTGCCGTATTCGCCTATCCAACCCCAGCCTATGGTAAACTTATGGTAGCGCAACATATCCATTACACCTACAGCAGGTAAAGCCACCTTAAACAATTCAGGTCGCTGGCACATTACAGCACCTACCAGGAGTCCACCATTCGAGCCACCTTTGATAGCCAGTTTTTGTGAGGAGGTGTATTTTTCATTAATCAGAAATTCTGCGCAAGCAATAAGGTCATTAAACACATTCTGTTTTTTCAGCAACATACCTGCTTCATGCCACTCTTCTCCGTACTCTCCGCCACCACGTAAATTAGCTAAGGCATAAATACCACCCTGCTCTAAAAATACCAGGTTGGAAATACTGAAAGAGGGTGTAAGGCTGATGTTAAATCCTCCGTAACCGTATAATAAAGCAGGGTTATTACCATCCAGCTTAATGCCTTTTTTGTGAACCAAAAACATAGGTACTTTGGTTCCGTCTATTGACTTGGCAAAAACCTGTTTGGTTTCATATTGTTCGAAATCAAATTTGATATCCGGCTTTTTGAAAAGTGTAGTGGCGTTTGTAGTAATATCATATTTATAAACACAGGAAGGATAGGTAAACGAAGTAAAAGTAAAATATACTTCTTTATCCTCACGATGGCCGGAGAAACCACTTACAGTTCCCAACGCAGGTAATTGTACTTCGGCTTCCTGTTTACCTTTTGCATCAAACACGTACACCCGGCTGGTAGCATCTTTCATGTACACGGCCAATAGCTTTCCACCTGTGTATGAAATGCTCTCCAGCACTTCATCTTTACGTTCAGCAATTAATTCTTTCCAGTTCTTTTCATTCGGATTGGCCGGGTCAATCAGTACTACTTTTTTGTGAGGGGCATTGCGGTTAGTAAGAACTATGAGTTGATCGCCCATGTTATCAATCACCACATTCTCACTTTCAAAATCATTGATTAACGGTTTAAGGGATGAACCTGCTTTTGATAAATCTCTTACAGATACTGCATTTTTAGATGCCGCACCTTCTGAAATATGCATAAGCATAAAACGCTCGTCTTCGGTTACGCCTATATCATAATAACGTTGTGGTTTGGAAGCATCATGATATACCAGCTCATCTTTGCTTTGGTCATTACCCAACTGGTGGTAATATATTTTATGGTATTCATTTTTAGCTGAAAGTTCTTTACCATCCACCGGGGCATCATAACGACAATAGAAAAATCCGTTTTTGTACCAGGAAGCGCCTGAGAATTTAATCCACTGTAAATGGTCGGCAGTTTTTTTACCGGTGTTCAAATCGAGCACAAAAAACTCGTTCCAGTCACTTCCTCCACTGGATGTGCCGTAAGCAGCAAAATCACCTTTGCGGTCGGGGGTGAACATCGTCAGTGATACTGTTCCGTCAGTCGAAAGTTTGTTGGGGTCAATCAATTCTTTCCCTTCTGCATCGGCTTTGTCCATTTGAAACAATATGCTCTGATTCTGCAACCCATTGTTGCGGTACATAAAATATTTACTGCCTGATTTGAATGGAGCGCCAAACTTTGGATAATTCCACAGCTGTGTAAGACGGTCTTTTATTTGTTTGCGGAAAGGAATTTTATCTAAGTAAGCAAAGGTAACTTCGTTTTGCTTGTCAACCCACTGCGATGTGGTATCTGAGTTTTCGTTCTCAAGCCAATGGTAGGGATCGGCTACTTCTATTCCAAAGTAATTGTCTTTGTGATCTGATTTAATGGAGTACGGATAATTGAGTTGTTCTTGCACAGTCGCTGATTTTTGATTGCAGGCAGTAGCCAGCAAAATGATGGAAAATAAATATGTAGTCTGTTTCATGTATGCATTAACTAAGTACACAAAAGTAATAAAACAAGGTGATTATGTGTAGCACATACAAAATAGACGAGGCGCTCATTTTGTGCTTCGGGTTTTCAAGGGTTATGTGCACCTTTGCGTTCAGAAATGTTGCGCATCTATCAACTGATTTCTTACCTTAATCTGGATGTAGTAGCCGGAGCAATTTGCTGCTCCCTGTTTGCCGGACAAGTGCTTCACCTTACAGAAGACAGAACCATTATGCATTGGTGCTTAGGCTTAAGCATCTGGTTAATTTACACGGCCGACCGTTTGCTTGATGTTAACCAAAAGGGGTATCAGCCAAACAGTCGCAGGCATCTATTTGCGAAACGGCACATCAAAATATTAACTGTTTTGTGTATCGCAGTATTTTTAGCGGACACTTACCTTGCCTTATTTGTGCTGCAACATACACTTATTGTTTACGGATTTTTAGTGCTATCCGTTGTGGCCGCCTATTACATTTTACTTAAAATGCTGCAAGCTAAGCGGGCCATATGGTTTCAAAAAGAACCGGTTATTGCGGTAGTATACACTATGGGTGTATGGGGTAGCAACGTTTGGTTAAGCGGAAGCATGTCCGCACATCACTTTTTTTACCTGTTACTTCCTTTCTATTGTCTGGCGCTCATGAATCTGCTCTTGTTCTCCTACTTTGAAACAGAACGTGATGAGGAAAATGCAGAAAGATCCATTGCAATAATGTTGGGTCAAAAGCTCACCGGCAGAATAATCATGGTTTGTTTTGCTCTAATACTAACTTTTAGTGTTACCCTTTTGCAGGTTGAACCCAACCGCGAGAATCTGATTATTTGTGTAACACGAACAGCTATGGGTTTTATTCTATTCTCCCTTTACTACCGCAATGAATATTTTTACGAAAAGGAGCGGTACCGTTTTGTTGGAGACGGAGTGTTTATGTTGCCCTATCTGGCTATCTCTTTGCTGTAACCTCTATCGTCTTTCAATAACTTGTGGGCGGCAATTATTCCGCTCAGCGTAACCCCGGGAATACCCTGGCCGGGATAGGCAGAATCTCCGCACAAATATGCTCCCTGTTTATCCAGCCGTGCTTCAGGCATTTGCCAGGGCTTGATATTTTTGTATTGAGGATAACCTCCTACAAAACCGTATTTACGACCCGTCCATTTTTCCCAATCAGAGGTTACCGAAGAATGACGGTAAATAATTTCTTCTTTACGAATGAGTTCTTTTTGATGCAGCAGGTTCAACACAGCTTCGTCTATAGCTGCTTTATCTGCTTTGAACTGATGCGGGTGGCGGATGTGTGTGGTGACGGATGCAATAAGTTCATTTTCTTGACAACGTAACTCATCATGCGGATGTGAAAGACTCAGAAAGACTGTTGCTGCATCTATTCCGGGCAATGGCGCATGTAAATGAATCTGCTGATGTATGGCTTTGTACGTTCGAACACGTTTGGCGGCAATATTAAGTTGATAAGCGCTGTACAATTGTTCAGGTGGCAATACTTTTTTGCTGTGACGTTGTGTTAGTTCTTCATCAAATATTTCCACCACGTTATTCAATGGAATAGCAGCAATAACTTTTCTGCACGTGTAGGTTGCCTTATTGGTGTCAACCAAATAACCGTCTTTTTGCCGGCTCACACCAAGCACCCTTTCACGCAATACCAATTCTCCTTTGTGCTCACATATAAAATCAACAAACGGTTTTACCAGCTGTGCATTTCCACCGGGAATGTAGTGATTAGTATAATTGGTATAGCACAATGCAGCTGCACCAAACAATACGTTTACTTCTGCTGCATAATTTTGTGCCGAAATAATCAACTGCTCGTTTACAAAATCAACAAAGCGATTGTTGTTCCAAAGATTGTGCTGCTGTAGGAGCTGTTTCATTGTAACAAAACTGTAAGGAACATAGCGCAATTGTTTTAGTGAAACATTGGCCGCAATATCCAGCAGGTCGCTCAAATTTGCCGGAGGAAAACTGAGTTGCTGCAAAGAATTCTCCCACACAAAATTGCTGATACGGTAACATTGTTGCCAAAAACCGCGTTGATTTTCCGCTCCAAAAACCCGCTCAGCCTCCGTTATCCATTGCTCTAAATTCTGGTAACGGGTAACCTGAGTTCCGTTTGCCAAATGAATCACCATGGGTACATCCAAGGGTAATGTATTGAGTTGAATACCTAATTTATTGCATACATAATGCAAGGGCATGTGCTCATTCAAACCTACCAATGTAGTAGCACCCGATTCAAACCAATATCCTTTGCGTTGGTAAGATGTGGTGCAACCTCCGGCTATATAATTTTGCTCAATTACTTTTACACGCAATCCTTTATTCACCAACAAGGCTGCAGCTGTTAAACCGCCCATGCCGCTGCCAATTACGATTACGTCTGCATCAGGTGTATCCATTACTGAATAGTGACACCTGAACCTCGGAAATGTTTGTTGTTAGTGCTGAATAAGTAATTTTCCTGCTGTTGTTCCTTCTGCTGTAGTGAGACGATAAACATACAAACCCTCGCGTAAAAAGGATACATCAAACAAGGGCTGAGGATTGGTTTGCTGCAACACCACTCTTCCCTGCAGGTCAACCAATTGCATGGTTACTGCACCTTCAGATACCAACTGAAAAGATACGGAAGTATTGGCCGGGTTAGGATAAGCGGTAGTGTGAAAAACAAAGGGGGTATTTTTTTCTTCCACACCCACCTGCAAACTGTTGCGGTATAAACCATTGTTTTCTGTTGCTACAAAAAGGTATTGGCTATTGGCCAAAAACCGATTAATAGCCGCTCCGGCACCCGGAGGATTGTCGACAAACACCCAACTGTAACCTGTATTGCTGGAAACATATACACCGCGGTTGGTGAGTGCAAAAAATCTGTTACCTATTTTATCTACTGTGTACAAACGTGGTTGCTCCGGCAGGTTTTGGCCTTTACCACCCACCCAAGAGCCTTCATCAAAATATTTTAAAGAGTCATTAACATTACGAACCACCGCCACAAAAAATGAATCACCGGCCAATATTTTCATTACCGTTGAACCTACCACATTCGGAATACCTGAGTTAACTTCGGTGTAAGTATCTCCGTTGTCTTTAGAGATGTAAATTTTACTCAGCTTAAACGCATCCATACCCAAAGCCATAACCGTGTCTCTTGCCCCTACAATACTTTGCAGCACTCCGCTACCCTGTGTAAATACGGTAGGCAAATTGGAGTTTACGTTTACAAACGTGTCCCCATGATTTATTGAGCGGTATACAAACAAGTTGCTGCCAGTGCGGTTACGAATAAAAATGGTGGAATCGGCAGCTCCTATAAAATCAAAACTCTCCACACCCGTTGGCAGATTACAACGTTGCCAGTTCAATCCTCCGTTGGCTGAACGGTAGAGTTTCATGCTATCGCCAATGTGCAAACGAAGTGAAGCATAAATATGAGTAGAGGATTGATTTAATGATTCCGTAAAAATAAACGGACTGTCAATACCTGCATTTGATGGTGACCAGTTCAATCCGTTATCCGTAGAACGCAACACACCCTGATAACCTAATGCCGTGAGTAATGAACTGCCTACTCCAATGGTTTGTGAAGAACGGCTGGCATACATACCGCTGGCCCGTTTGCCCCAGTTTAATCCGCCATTGTCACTGAAATAATTCTCGTAATAGTACGTAGCCATCAGGTTAGTCCCGCCCATCCAAACAGCTTTTTGCAGCAGCGGATATTTTACTCCGAACGGGGCCGGCATCTTCAACCATGATTTTCCTTTATCATACGTAATAAACAGTTCAGGGTTAAAATGCGGAGTATAGTCAACTCCACACACAATTAATTTGCCGTCAAAATAATAAAGTCCGTACAACTCACGCTGCGGAGAGATGGTATTGCAGGAATCTTCCCACTGCAATGTAGTGAGGTTGAGCCTGCGGATATTGCTGTAGTTAATAATGGCATATATGTAATTGGAAGATGCTGCACTATCACCACACAGGTTGTCAATGATATGTCCGTTGGGCAGATTGTTGGTGGTGTTCATGGTATTAAACAACAACCCGTCAGTAGTGTAATAGAGAGTGTCTGCACGGTCAATATAGATTCTATCGTTTTTAATTTTGTATATATGCGGACGTTTGGTAAATGTATGTCCCCCATTCTGCCAGGTTTTACCGTAATCAAACGAGCGGTACATTTTCCATTCATTAGAAAAAGACTTGGCTGTAACCACTACATAATTTCCCAATGTTACTACCCGGTCAATATATTGCCTTACTCCACCAGGATCAGTACAGGCTGTCCAGGATTGTCCACCGTCACTTGATTTGGCCAAACCATACACGGTAGCGGCAAAAATAGTATCGTTAAGCACCGCCAGCCCGTTAATCTCCACAGCATTGTTTTGAGCAATGTTGTTATTCATGTTTACCCAACTTATACCGTTATTGGTAGTTTTGAAAACACCACCACGTGAACCGGCATATACGGTATTGTTATGATACAGATAATCACGAACGTCTCCGCCTTCCAGTTCTGTAGCCAATAGTTGAGTCCAGTTGCTGAACTGGGCATGGACCGAAAAAAGAGTGAACGCGAGTAAAAAAGTAAGTGTAAATCTCATGGGCGTGGTTTCAATTGGCAACGAAATTAGGGGGGCTAAGCGGCAAAAAATAAAAACTGAGCGAAAATGATGATAAAAATCAATGCCATCAATGACAATAATCAGCCCCTATCTGCTTAAATTTAACCATATTTGTATGGTTTTACTTTAAATTAACAACCGCCTCTTTTATTTGAAACATAAATAGTGTTGCCATGATTAAGAAAATACTTGTACCTACTGATTTCTCTGCTTGTGCTGAAAATGCAGCAAAGTTTGCCGGTAAACTGGCTGAACAGTTTAAAGCTGAAGTAACCCTGTACCACATTTACGCTATCCCTGTAGTAGATCCTGTGGTGCCTTCAGGCAGCATGGAGTTGTACCTGAAAGAAACAGAACTGGCTGCCAAAGCCGGATTAAAAAAATCCATTGATAAATTCCAAAAAGCTTTTCCTGCTGTGGTGGTGAAAGGCAAAACCAAAACCGGATTTGCTATTCAGGAAATCATCGGCCACGCTAAAAAATCAAGCATTGATTTGATTGTGATGGGTACCACCGGAGCCAGTGGCTTTGAAGAGTTACTGGTAGGCAGCAATACCGCCAGTATATTGGAAAAAGCTGATTGCCCTGTGTTAGCTGTACCTGCCAAATCTAAATTCAGTGATATCAAAAACATTCTTTACACCACTGATTTAACCATGCCGGAAAGCAGAACTTTCTCCCGACTGCTGGAACTGGGTAAAGCTTTTAGTGCCACCATTACGGTGTTGCATGTAAAAAGCGAAATGGACCGCTACTTTAAACTGAGTGATATACGCTTCGAAAATTACGGCAAAATGGCCGGTTACAACAAGGTGAAGTACGATGAAATAAGCAGCGAGAAGGTTTTTGATGCCATTAACCGCTACATCGCCAAAGGCAATTTTGATGTGGTGGCCATGGCTACTCACTCACGTGGCTTTTTTGATAAACTGTTCCACCGCAGTTTAACCAAACGCATGGCTTACCATACTAAAATTCCGTTATTGAGCTTTAAGAAAGACTAAGTTTTAAGCTAAAACTGTCAGATTTTCTTCAGGTTAAATTATTTTTAAAAATAATTTGTTTTAATCTCAAAAGCTCCTTTACTTCGTATTGCAGACAGATAGGTTTTTCATAGTTTACCCCGGGAAGCGAAAGCATTCCGGGGTTTTTCTTTGTATAAAATATCGGGTGTTTTAAGTGTTGAGCAATGTAATGACCTGCACAGAAGCAGTAATGTGGCTCATTTATTTTTTTGCATAAGGAACAAACACAAAGCTTGCCCCATCTGTAGTTACCCAAAAAACGCAGGCTTGTTTTTGCGGGTCTTTGTAGGCTTTTTCAAATGCTTCGCGCTTGTGTTCATGAATCACTTTTTTCTCTACCAGCTCTTCTAAAACAGTTGCATTAAATGTCCAGGTACGTTGGTATTCTTCTTTATCAAATAACACCTCGCCTATTTTTACTTCATGTTGGTGGGCAACAAATACGGGGTACTGCGAAAAACCCTCGTTTATCACATCGGTCACTACCTCCTTCATCTGCTCGCTGAAAAACTGCACATCAGCTTTCAGGCTGTTGAGTTCTTTTTCAAATGCATCGTTCATATTTTTTCCAATAAAGCAATATTTTCCACGTGGTGTGTATGGGGGAACATATCAACAGGCTGTACGTATGTAACCCTGTACTTCTCCTGCATCAGGGCAATGTCGCGGGCTTGCGTGGCGGGGTTACAACTCACATACACTATGCGTTGGGGAGCAATTTCAAGTATCTTTTTCACTACATCTTCATGCATGCCTGCACGTGGCGGATCAGTAACTATTACATCGGGTTTTCCTTGCTCAGCTATAAAGGCATCATTAAGTACATCCTTCATATCCCCTGAAAAAAAAGACACATTGTTCAACTGATTAATAGCCGCATTTCTTTTCGCATCGTCAATGGCCTGTGCAACATATTCAATGCCTACTACTTTTGCTGCTTTCTTAGCCAGAAATGAAGCAATGCTGCCCACACCGGTATATAAATCATACACTAACTCCGTACCGTTTAATGCAGCCAGTTCGCGTGTTTTGCGATACAGCTCCAGTGTTTGTAAGGCATTTGTTTGAAAAAATGATTTAGGCCCGATGATAAATTTCAAATCTTCCAACTCTTCTACCAAATGGTCTTCTCCGGCATAACACATAATATCCAAATCATAAATAGAATCGTTGCGTTTGTTATTGATGGTGTACAACCAGCTTTTCACCTGAGGGAACTGCGGCATAATGGCCTCAAACAACTCTTTTATACCGGCCTCATCGTATGAGGTAACAGCCAGCATTACCATCCACTCTCCTTTGCGGTTATTTCGTAATAACAATTGACGCAACCAACCTTCTTGTGCACGAAGTTTAAAGAAAGGAAGACCTTTTTCAGCACCGTATGTTTTAAATGCTTTCCGAATGTTATTGCCCAAATCATCCTGCAGGTAACAGGTATCCAAATCAATTACTTTATCCCAGCGACCCGGAACGTGAAAGCCCAGTCCGGCATGTTCTGCTTCAGAAAGTTCATCTTTATTCTCTAACGTAGTGAGCCATTTACGGTCAGTAAAAGCATACTCCATTTTATTGCGGTAAAACGTAACATGAGACGAGCCCATAATAGGCTGCAAAAGTGGAAAAGGAAATTTACCTATGCGTTCAAAAGCGTCTTGTACTTGTTGCTGTTTGTATTTAAGCTGAGTAGGGTAAGCCATGTTTTGCCACTTGCAACCACCACACACACCGAAGTGGGCACAAAAAGCATCAATACGCTCAGGTGAAGGCTCCAGCAAACGATCAATGCAGGCCGTCATGTAACTGCTCTTTACCTGTGTAATGCGCACATCGGCCACATCACCCGGAACGGCATACTCTACAAAAACTACTTTGTTGTTGTAGCGTGCTACACATTTCCCCTCGGCCCCTGCATTTTCAATGTGCAAAGCCGGAATGTGACGAATAAGATTTTTTTTACCCATAAATTCAAGAGGGCGAAAATAGATAAATTCCCGCATTTGCTTTACTTCGCAGTGTATTGAAACCGTATATCCTGATATTCATCTTTTTTATTACCTGCGGGGCTTTTGCACAAAATCAGCCTCCGGTTTTTGTACAACCCAATTACACGGATACAGCATTGGAGGCAGAACTGGATACCTGCCTCAGTATTGTTATTGATGCACCCGAGGTTGGCGACAGCGTAATATTCTGGATAGAAGGAGAACTGGTGAACAAAGACAGTAATGCCTTCATTCCTTTAAATATTGACCGTTCGACAGGTACACTAACTACTCAACTCTGTTTAAAAAATGTGTGCCGTAAGGTGCGTGGCGAACCATACGCATTTAAGTTGTTTGCCCGTGACTCCTCTTTTGACACCAGTGTTTATACGCTAAACATTTATCTAACCAACAGCCTTTCGCAGGAAATGCGCAAATTACCCAATGTGTTTACACCCAACGGTGATGGCATAAACGATGAATTTAAACTGATAGATTCCAAAGCACAATGCGCCAACCTGTTTAGTATAACCGTGTTTAACCGGTGGGGGCAAAAGGTGTACGAAAACAATCGGGTAAGTTTTAGCTGGGATGGCGGAAAAAGCCCTGACGGAGTGTATTTTTATATTATAGAAGCAGGCGGTGACGGGGTAAACGGAATACTGAACTTAATTAGGTGACTTTGACTCCTGAATAATGGAGTTAAGCAACTGCATAAAATCTTCCGGCTTTAGGTACCCGGGTTGAACAATTAACCTGTTTTTTACTGTAATAATAAAGTAGGTGGTAGGATAACCATATCGTTGGTTGTTGGAAATCATCATGTGCAACTCCACTCCGCTGTAGGTTTGTCCGTTGAGTTCATACTTTATATTAGGTATCTCAGGATTGAACTTGATGGGTACAAAATATTTATTCAGCGTTTTTACCACCTCAGGATTAGTGTAGGTATCACGGTCCATTTTTTTGCACCAGCCGCACCATTCCGTGTAGGCATCAATGAGTGCAATCTTCTTTTCGCTCACCGCTTTGGGGTAACCATCGTTCCAGGTTTCCCATTTAAGTGATTCTGCCTGTGGTGTTTGCGAAAGGGCAAACAACGGTAATGCCAGCAATACCGATACAATTAATTTTTGCATGTCAGGTTTGTTTCAAAAACTATTCCAATGCGCAATATAAAAGAATAGGGCATATATTTCACATGGAAAAAGCGCCAGGCAAACTGATATGGAACAAAGGAAAGACTTACTTTTAAAACAAATGCACCAACAGCCCTGAAAGGGCGCCCTACCCATGCGAGGGGTGATAGCCCCTCGGCACGGAAGACAAATAATAAGTGGAGTGTAACAGCAGGTTCTCGTACTTACGACACATAGCTTGTCGCTAATGTATAAATTTATCTTTAAATTGTCAATAACGAGAAGAACGGCACAAGCTACAAGCTCGCGCCAGCGAGGGGAAGGCTGCTACTCAACGGTAAAATAATAATTTGAATAAATTACTTTCCATTGAGATCCAACTATTGTTACAGCTAACATCTTATATCCACTTTGAATTGGCATTTCAAAACAAGTACTTCTAGTTAAATTAATAATTTTCAATTTATCTCCTCTTTTTCTTCTTTTTAGTATTAAGGATTGTTTAGTATGCCCATTGTCACTGCTTTTTAATACTAATGTTTTTACTAACTTTTTATTTTGATATACTAAAACACTATCTCCTTTAAATCCATTAAAGAAGCTTATTAATATTTGATTAGAATCTATCCCAACAATTTCCCTTCTTTTTTCACCTTGCCTTAGTTTAATGAATTCTGGTACAATTTCACATGAAATTGTTTGTGAAAATATATGGCAATTTGTAAAGACAAAAAATACTAGAAATATCAAACGTATAAGCATATTTTAATTATTATTCATCGAGACCAATTGTTTTAGTCATATGTAGAAGCTTATCAGGCGTGGAAGTACGGCACGAGCTACAAGCTCGCGCCAGCGAGAGCATGTTAAATTTCAAAATTTAATATGTATCGATTAGATTTTAAACATTTACATTTTATTCTTTTTCCCTTACAATAAGAAATTTTTTGAGTTATCATTATTAATTCATTAATCGTCAAAGGATGCTTCGATCTTAAAATTGGTTTCAATAGATCAAAAGATTTTCCTAGCACTATAGTTACCTCATTCACTCTTCTATTCCAATCCATTGGAATAAAAACGCTTATACCGCTGTATGAAGGGTGGAAAACTTCAATTTTAAATCCATTTAGTGATAAAGGAATTTTTATTACAGCAGTATCGATTGTAAAGAATTTCAAACAATTTGAATCTGTTATCACAGAAAAATTAACAAACTCAATCGGTTTAGAATCCTCATCAACTACATTAATTTTAACCCATTGAATAGAAGAATCTGTTAATTGAGTGTGATTTGTATCAATTGAGTAAAAGTAATAACTAGGCCTATCATTTAATCGCAATCTATACTCGTATTTATAAACATTAGTTTGGGCTATTAAACTATGAATAAAAGATAGAACAAATAATATAATGAATGTGTACCTCATTGGGATAGATAATTAATTGCTTTTTGCCTTTCTTCTTGTGTTAGTCTATTAATGTCTCACCTGATACTCGTTTGCAATGAGTACCCTCTTTTTGTTTTGCGTTTGTAACTCTCCCTTCAGAAATTGCCATTTTACTCAAAAGTATGAAATTGTTTCCAAACCTTTGCTCCCTACCCATGCGAGGGGTGATAGCCCCTCGGTAAGGAAGACAATGAAAAATGAATAAAATAACTTCGCCATTAAACGAAAAAAACTGCCGATTAACAGGAAAAGACACCCATTACAAAGATGAACGCTATGTTAAACGAAGTAAAATATGCAACTTTACCTTCATGAGCCAAACCAAAATACTAGTAGTTGATGACGAAATAATTTTACGGGAGTACCTTACAGAGCTTTTAGAGCTTGAAGGGTTTTCCACCCTTTCTGCAGGGAGCGCGGCTGAAGCTATAGGGCTATTGAAAAATAACCAATCCGCACTGGTAATTAGCGACTTATTTCTTGGCCAAAGCAGCGGTATGGAAATTTTGGAACACCTCAAACTTACACAAGCAAACACCCCCTGCTATATTATGTCGGCTGATTTAACGGAGGAAATTAGAGGAAAATGCATGCAGGCAGGTGCAAAGGGATTGATAAAAAAACCTTTTGATAACAGTGATATCATCTCTCTTATCAAAAATAATTTTTCAAAGTGAGCTGAAACAGGCCTCTTTCTTTTACATATATTCATTAGGTTTTATATATTCGTAATCCTAAACACGTACTTCGTTTTGAATAAGAGAAGCCTAATTATTATCTGGTTAATACTTGCATTATCCCTTGGGGCTACAAAAACTGTGTCGGCAGAAAATAACCCCGTAGTAGATAGTTTGAATGCCGTTATAGAAGCCACAGAAAATGACACCACTAAAGTTGACCTGCTGATTGCTCTTAGCGAAGAGTTTAAAGACAACGATAAAGTAAAGGCGATTGAGATACTAAACTCAGCAATGAAATTTGCTAAAACAGCCAATTCAAAAATAAGACAAGCTTCTATTCTGAGAGCAATGGGAAGTGTGTACATCGGCCAGGCTGATTTAGATAAAGCCACTCAGGTATTGTTCTCATCCATAAAAATAAGTGAGGACATTAAAGAGTGGGAAGGTGCAGCTTCAGCATACATTCTATTGGGCCGACTACATATGGAAAAGGGGTTGGATGACAATGCCTCCAAAAATGCCCTCAAATATTTTATAAAATCTCTTGACGCACTGGAGAAGGCAGGGAACAAAAAAAGAATTGCCGCAGTACTTAACAACATTGGAACAGCATATGGCTCCATGAATGATTATTCAACAGCCATTGTATATTTATTGAAAAGCCTGAAAATACGGGAAGAAATAAAAGATGATGCTGGTATTGCCTCTACACTCAGCAATATAGGCTTAATATATTCCCATCAAAATGACTATGATAAAGCACTGGTTTATCAAATGAAAAGTCTGGTTATTCGGGAGCGCATTGGCGACAAAAAAATGATTGCCAACTCCTTGAACAATATAGGTGATGTTTATGCGGCTAAGGGTGATTATGACAAAGCCATTGAATGGTTAAAAAAAGGTTTAGAAAGTGCATTAGAAACAGGCAATAAATATTTTGAAAAGAACAGTTATAACGGTCTAACAGAGGTATATGAGGCAAAAAATGATTTTGCAAATGCACTTATTTATGCCAGAAAATATGAAGAATTAAAGGACATGATGCTGAACGCAGAAAGCGATGAGCAAATACAGGAACTTGAAACAAAATATGAGACCGAAAAGAAAGAAAAAACCATACAGAATTTAACCAAAGAACAACTGGCTAAAGAAACTGAAATAGTAAGAAGAAGAACAGTAAACACCTTTGTACTTATTGGTGCTTCTGTCATTGCTTTAGTGTTGCTTTTTACTTACCGTACCTACAGACAAAAGCAAGAAGCCAATGAATTACTCACTAAATTGGACAAAGAGAAAAATGAATTTCTGGGCATTGCAGCGCATGACTTAAAAAATCCTCTACAAACAATTATTGGTTATTGCCAAATGCAAACAAGTTACTTTGATAAACTGAGTAAAGAAAAAATTCTTAAACAAACCAATAACATTGAAATTACTTCAGCACGTATGCTTGATTTGGTGAGCAATCTGCTGGATATAAATGCTATTGAAGAAGGTCTGATAAAGGTTAATAAAGAAAAAACAGCGTTATTACCCCTGCTGGAAAAAATTACTGATGGTATAGAAAATCAGGCCTCCCACAAAGGGATTAAAGTACATTTGGAAACTACAGAAAAGAATATTGAGGTAATTACTGACGCATTATTGCTCAGACAAATTATTGAAAATTTATTAAGCAATGGCATAAAATACTCACCCGAATCATCTGAAGTAGTGCTGCGTTGTGCAAAAACAAACGGCAGAATTGAAATTGCTATAATAGACAGCGGACCAGGTATTCCGGTAGACGAACAAGAGCTTTTATTTAAAAAGTTTTCCAGGTTAAGTACCCGCCCTACTGCTGGAGAATCTTCTCATGGCTTAGGCTTATCTATCGTAAAAAAACTGTCTGACCTGCTGAGTATTGAAGTGAGTTTCGAAAGTGAGCAAGGTAAAGGTTCCACATTTAAACTTTTACTGCCATGAGGAAGAACGTGTGTATTTTTCTTTTCCTGCTTACTACTGCGATTACTCACAAGTGCTTGGCCACAACAGAAGACCCGGAACTAATACACTTGATTGACAGCCTCAAAAAGCGCAGTGAAATGAACCTTCATGATACAGAGAAGATGAAGGTGTACTATGATTTGGGTGACTATCTGGTAAAAGCAGAACCCGAGGCAGCTAAGAAATACCTTGATCTTTCTTTGGCACTCAGCGAAAAATATGATAACCTCAAACTGAAGAAAAGAAATCTTGAGCGCATTGGTGTATATTTCAAAGACAAAGGCAAATATGGTATTGCTCTAAGCTACCAGATAAATGCACTGAAAATAGCTGAAAAACAGCAGGACACTTTCGGAATTGCGGTGTGCTGTAACAACATTGGTGTAATATATAAGAGTCTACATAAGTACGATAAAGCGCTTGAGTATTATTTACGCTCTAATAAATTGTGTGAACTGGCCAATAAAACACAGGGATACATTATGACCCTGAACAACATTGGTACTGCTTACAATGACCAAGGTGATTATAAAAGAGCTAAACCATATTATGAAAAGGCCTTAACAAAAGCCAAAGAAACCGGTGATAATAGCGCCATAAGTGTTGCATTAAATAACTTAGGAGAAGTTTATGCTCTGGAGCAAAATCATGATAAAGCCTTGCTGTATTTTAAACAGTGCCTCGAAATTGACAGAAACTTAGGTGATCAGTTTGGCGAGTTACTTTCTATGATTAACATAGCAGGTTCTTATGTTAACCTCCAGCAATATAAACAAGCTGAAAGTGAATATTACCGTGCTTATGAATTGGCACATAAACTAAACGGAAATTATTATCTGAGCGATATACACAAAAACCTTTCAGAGCTATACACTAAAAACGCTAATCACAAAAAAGCTTTTGAACATTATAAGCTACATGTAAGCTATAAAGACAGCATTTTTAACGAAGAGAACAACAAAAATCTGACAGATTTACAACTGCAGTACGAAACAGAAAAAAAAGAACAGGCCATTGTATCACTAAACAACGAAAAAGAGTACAAAAACGCCAAAATAAAAATGCAGAAATCAGTACAGGTGGTGAGTATTTCCATTGGTCTGCTGCTATTACTCTCTCTTCTTTCGCTATATAATTTGTATCGCCTTAAATCAAAAACAAATGAACAACTTATACTACTGAACAAGGAGAAAAATGAATTTCTGAGTATTGCTGCACATGACTTAAAAAACCCTTTGCAAACCATTAAAGGGTATTGCCGCATGCAAAAAGATTATTTCGATAAACTGAGCAAAGAAAAAATGTTGCACTATACGCATAACATTGAAATAGCCGCACGCAACATGGTTGAATTAATCAGCAATCTGCTCGACATTAACGCCATTGAATCAGGGCACATCAAAAACCAAACTGAAGACATTAATCTGAATGAATTTATGGAAAAGGCAGTAGTTAATTTCAGGTTAGCTGCCAATCAGAAAAGCATTCGGCTGATATTTATTCCTCACAAAGAAATCACCATTGTGAATGCTGATGCCGCCTGGTTAAAACAAATTACCGACAATCTAATGAGCAATGCCATCAAATACTCACCTATAAACAGTGAGGTTACACTGGCAATTATAAATGATAGCAAAACCTGTGGCTTTTATGTACAAGACCATGGCGAAGGAATAAGTAAAGCTGATCAAAAGCAACTCTTTAATAAATTTACCCGCCTATCGTCAAAACCAACAGCTGGTGAAAGCAGCAATGGATTAGGGCTTTCAATCGTTAAAAAACTCGCTGATGTTATAGGTGCTGAAATTATTTGCGACTCTGACAAAGGCAAAGGATGTAGGTTTACTGTTGTAAAAACTAATGAAAAATAAGTCACAATTACATCTTGACGGACTTAAATATCAGCTTAGCCAGCACTTCATTTTTAATGTAATGAATACCCTGCGTGTTCTTATACGCAAGGAACCTGAGCAAGCCACAACAATGCTGAATACCTTCAGCGAATATCTTCGTTTTGCTCTGCATAAAACAACCGAATTCACTTCAACACTGGAAAATGAGCTTGCCGGAATTGAACTGTTCATTCGTTTGCAGGAGTTGCGTTTTAAAAAGCAAATCCTTCTCGTTAAAACTATTTCTCCCGAAACACTTTGTAAAGAAATACCCGCATTTATTCTACAGCCTTTTGTTGAACAATTACTCAAGTTTTCTCAACCTGAAAAAGAAATTAATATTACTTACATCAACTTTGCTGCTGAAACTATCGACAACAGGTTTGAAATTAAACTTTCCTGTAGGCCGGTTCCCGTCAAAAACAACACTTCTGATCGTGTAACTTTTTCACCTAAAAGTGATGCAGAGCAAGGCGTAGAAAAAGCGCTGGAGTTGTGTAGGACAATATTTGGTGACACGTTCGGGTATGATTCAGTACAGGGAAAAAACGAGCATATAATAACCTTCACATTACCTATAAAATAATGAAAAATACGACATTAAAAGCACTGATAGTTGATGATGAACCTTATGCTCGCGGAGAGTTAGCTGAAATGCTTTTACCATACACTAACGTTGAACTGGTGGGCGATGCGGGAAATCTTACTGATGCCATTGCACTTATTGAACAATACCACCCCGATGTAGTTTTTCTGGACATTGAAATGAATGGTGAAAACGGCTTTGAACTACTGGACAAAACAGAATACGAATTCAAGACGGTTTTTGTAACCGCTTATAATCAATATGCTATAAGAGCTTTTGAGGTGAATGCTATAGATTATTTGCTAAAACCTGTAATGCCTGAGCGTTTATCCAAAACTATACAGAAATTATCTGAACAACTTGCTGCGGATAAAGAGCAGGAATCAACCCTAACTGCTCTTACTATGGACGACCGATTGTTGTTGACACTTAACCGGAAAATGAGTTTTATTAAGCTCGATGACATTAAGTGCATACTGGCTGCTGGTGATTACTCCGAAATTATAACTGTGCAAAACGATAAGGCCCTGGTACAGAAAAAGATGAAGGACTGGGAAGTACAATTGCCTGAAAAACATTTTCAACGTATACACCGAACTGCTATTGTTAATCTCGATTATGTAGATAAAATTGAGCGGTACGGTAAAGAAAATGCAATTGCCTTTATGAAAGGCATGGATAAACCTCTCGATATCAGCAAAAATTTTCTCGCTGAGTTAAAGAGTAAGTTTAAAGTCTAAAACACCCCGTTTAAAGATTTTATTCTTCATTCACATATATGTGAGGTAACACCAGTTTTGGTTTCGTTTACTTTGATTATCCATACGAACAAGTAAACTATCACATTATATGAACACCAAAAAATTTACAATTACACTTGAAACAGCATTTTTTATTGCTGTTTTCCTGTTTGGTATTACCGGCCGGTCCTATGCCCAGTGCGGTACTGCCTCTGCTTTAAGTCCTGTGGCTTCGGCAACACAAATCTGTAGCGGTACAACGTTAAAACTATCCGTTCAAGGCTTACAGGTTGTTAACTGGATATACAGAGACAACAGCGGGAGTTGGCAAAACACCTTCTCTGGCAATCAGTCTACTTATTCTGTAACAATAAACGTTTCGTCCAATACCAGCAGGGAGTATCGTGCCATTATAAACCACTCTACCTGTAATAACGACACAACGGCTGGTGTAACAGTAAGTTTGCAGGCTGCAGGTTACGGCAATATCAATTCGCTGGTGCCGATAAGTTCATCTGCTTCTTCTTGTTCCAACAGCAATGTAATAGTTTCGATTCCTGCACAGTACACCGTAAAAGAGTGGTTGTACCGCGATAACAACAGCGGGAATTGGTTTGTATACAGCACAGGAAACTCCAGCACTCTCAACGTAAGCGGCTTTACCTCCACCACACCACTTATCCGGTCTTTACGCGCCATTGTTGCAAGCGGTAGTGGTTGTAATTATGATACCTCAGCAGCTGTGAACTTGACTTTTAATCCTCAAAGCGCAGGTTATCGAGCTGACATTGTTCCAATACCTACTGCAACAAATGTATGTGCTGGCACAAACACTCAGGTTTCAGTTTCTAATTTACTTTCTGTGCAAAACTGGATTTACCGAGACAATAACGGCAGTTGGCAGAGCAGTTTCTCCGGTAGCAGTATCAATGTTAGCAGCAGTTCTATTACAACCAATACCACAAGAGATTTCAGAGTATTGATTAATGACAATGATAATTGCCGCTTAGATACATCAGCAATGTCAAGTGTTAGCATTGTTTTGAACCGCGGAAACGACAATAATATTGTACCTACTTCAGTTAATCCTGTTGTGTGCAGTGGCAATACCGCAACTGTTGCTGTTCCCAATAATTTATCTTCACAGGTTACCGGATGGTTACGCAGAGATAACAATACCGGCAACTGGACGCTGATTTCTTCAACAAGTGTAACCTACAATGATTTCTCAACTACGATTTCAGTACCTACCTCACGAAGCTATCGTGCGCTTATACGCAACATACAGTCGTGCAGTATTGACACTACTGCTGAAGTAGTAATTAATATTAAGCCTAATACCAATGGCAATAACAACAGCCTTGTTCCTTTGGCCTATAGCAATACTGTATGTAGCGGATCTCAGGCAACCGTTACTTTTAACGGAAACGGAGCAACCGTACAAAACTGGATTTACCGAAACAACAATACCGGCAACTGGTTTTCTGGGGGTAGCGGAACAAGCTATACTGACTTTAACACAACCGTTACTGCCAATACACAACGCAGTTACCGTGCAGTACTTCGTGATAATCTGAATTGCCGCATTGATACAACTGCCGAGGTTGCCATTTCCATTAAAATAAAATCATACAGCGGAAATACCATACAGATTCAGCCCGTAAATACCAACCCAGTTATTTGTGCAAACGCTACCTCTCAAGCAAGCATTACTTACAACGGAAATTACACCACCGAAAAATGGGTTTACACTGACGGCAGCAACTGGAGTGATGTATCAGGTTCTAGCAGTAATAGCATGTTTGATTACAATACCAATGTTACTTCAACTACCACCCGCACATATAAAGCGCTGTTGAGAAACAACGAAACCTGTTTGATTGATTCCACTTTGAGTACCACCACTACCATAACTCCAAGAACTTATGGTGTAAACAACTCTGTTACGATTCAACCTGTACAAAACACCTATTGCAGCGGGGCCTCTGTTTTCCAAATATCAGCAAGCAATATTCCTAATGGATATAGTGCTCAAAACTGGATCTATCGGAACAACAACACCGGCAGCTGGATTCAGACAAGCAGCGGAACTACTTTATATGATTACAGCACAACTGTATCGTCAACAACAGTTCGCAGCTACCGCTTACTTATATTTAACTCGGCCATGTGCAAAGTAGATACAAGTGTTGAAACCAGTATCACTATCAATACACGAAATACAGGAAATAATAACTCATTGATTCCGGTAACTTCAACAACTGCAATATGTAATGGAAGCAACCTCTTCGCCAACATCACTTTAAACAGCGGGCAAACTGTCGCACGTTGGTTGTGGAGAGACAATAACGGTGCCTGGAACATAATCAGTACAACAAGTACAAGCATATCACAAAGTAACACCTATGTGCTTACCTCCACTACACGTCAGATTAGAACAATCATTAATGACAATAATACCTGCAGCACGGATACTTCTGCAGTATTAAGTGTTACCATCAATCCGGTTACTGGCGGAACGGTAAGTTCCATTACACCTTCAGCATCACAAACGGCCGTGTGTGCCGGAAATACCATCAATGTAAATCTGGGTTCAGGTTCTTCTACCACCTTTTTACGCTGGTACTACAGCAATAACGGTACACAATGGTTAGAGCCATCCGTATACAGTCAGGGTACTTCTATGTCTGACAACGATACTCGCGTTACTTCATCTACCTCTCGTAGATATAGGTATGTGTACTACCGTAACCAAGGCTCGTGCATTATAGATACTACACAAAATATCACCGTCAATATTACTCCGTTGGGCGGAGGTGGTATGCTGAGCAAATCGGTGAGTGTATCGAACAGCAGTATATGTGCCGGAGGTTCAGTTACCGTAAGTGTTTCACTCGCATCGGGTGAGCAGGTGAGCCGTTGGTTGTACCGCAATAACAACGGACCTTGGCTGGTGCTTTCTACCTCCACCTCAAGTGCGGTGTCTGACAATAACATTCGTGTAAACACAACCACCACACGTGAATACAGAGCTGTATTGTATAACACCAACGGATGCAGTTATGATACTACACAAAGCAGTTCACTTACCGTTAACCCGCTTACAAACGGTAACAATCCTTCGGTAACACCAACAGCTGCTGCATCAAGCGTGTGTGGTGATGGCACACTCAGTATCAATGTAAATCCCGGAACAGGGAACTCCTTGCGCCAATGGTTGTACAACAACAATAATGGCAGCTGGTTACTGCTCAACACCAATAACTCTACCAATTATAACCACGCCAACACAACAGTTCCTAACGGAGTAACCTCACGCGGCTACAGAGTATTATTAACTGATGCTGTAAACTGTAACATTGATACTTCTGCCTCCTTGATTTTAACTATCCAACCTTTACAAACCGGAAATCACTCTGCAACTCCTTCGGGAAATACAACGGTGTGCGCTTCGGCTACCAGCAACAATATTTCTTTGTCCACCCCATCAGGATATACTGTCAGCAAGTGGATATACAACAACAACGGTGGAGCATGGGATGATTTTCCTTTCAACACATCCGGCTCTAGTACTATCAGTGACCTTAATTTAAATACAGCTAACACCACCAACCGGGGTTATCGTGTAATTATTCGCAACAGTTCAACATGCCGTATTGATACATCAGCAACATTCTCATCTACCATATACAAAAATATAGGAGGTGTGTTAACTACTTCGGTTCCTGTTGCATTAAACAGTACAGTATGTTTTGGTGCTACATCACAACTCAGTTTAAACGTACCATCAGGGTACAGCGTAACCAAATGGATGTACAGCGATAATGGCGGAGCACTGAAAGATTTTACCAACTCTACCTCTAGTTCTGTATTGAATGAAAACCATACACAGGTGAGTGCAACAGTAAGTCGCTCCTATGTAGTTATTCTCAGTAATTCTTCAAGTTGCAGAAGAGATACTACCGCAGGTACCAGCGTTACCATCAACCCCAGAAATAATTTTGGTAACAGCACCGCTAATCCAACTGCTAACCCAACAGGAGGTATTTGCAATGGCGGTTCAGTACAGTTAAGTATAAATCAAGGTGCAGGCAACACGGTTGAACGCTGGATATACAGTGATAATAACGGGCCATGGACCAACATACTGTCATCTAATTCTTCTTCAGTAACTCACCAAAACACCTATATCAACGCTACAGTGAACAGACAGTACCGCGCGATGATAAACAATGTTACACAGTGCCGTTTAGATACCTCTAATGCCGTTAATGTAAACATCAGCATGTTGGGCTACGGAACTGATACTACCATGGTGATTACTTCGCCCGATACAATTTGCGGAGGAACTACAGCAAATATATCTGTTGGCAGCAGCCCTGTGCGCAAGTGGATATATCGCGATAATAACGGTGCCTGGATGGATATAAACAACAGCGCTTCGAGCAGTATAAACGAAACCAACACCAACGTAACATCCACCGTAACGCGTACATATGCAGCATTGGTTTTCAAAACAGCCTTCTGCCGTATTGATACCAGCAAATTACGTACAGTAGTACTTAAACCCTACTCACAAGGAAACAGCACAGTAAAAGCGAATATCTTTACCGATTCTGTTTGTATTGGAACGAGCAGTGTGTTTATGAGTGTTCCCACAGGAACAGTAAAAACATGGATTTACAGAGATAACTTTACCGGAATATGGACAAGTATACCGTTTTCTGCTTCCACAGGTTTCAACCATTCGTTAAGCGGATTAACCCTCAACACTCCTCGTGTATACCGCGCCATACTTACTTCTACAGGCTGCTCTGAAGATACTACTGCAGGCGATACTGTAGTAATTAAAGCCTTCAGCAAAGGGAACAACAACAGCGTTACACCTACTATAAGCAATGCAACAATTTGCAACGGAGCACCTGCTTTTGTAAGTATCAATCCGGGTTCAGGCAATAGTGTGATTAAATGGATATACCGTAATAACAACACGGGCCCTTGGCTTGACTACCAAACAGGGGGTAACTCCATCAGTGATTACAACACTTACGTTACCACCCCGCAAACAAGAGTGTACCGTGCCATTTTACGTAACAACACACTTTGCAGTGAAGATACCAGTGCGTTGCTTACACTTTCGTTATTACCGATAGGCAACGGAAACACCACTACAACACCAACAGCAAATAACAGCACTGTGTGTACCGGAAGTTCAGCTATTATCAGTGTAAATCCCGGATCGGGCAACAGTGTTCAACGCTGGATTTACCGTAACGGTACTACCGGCAACTGGATTGATTTAGCTTACAGCGGAAACTCTGTTACCGATAATAACACCATTACCGGAGTAACACTTGTTCGTAATTACCGCGCCATTATATATAACCCTTCTACTTGTAGCAGAGACACTACTCCGGCAGTAAGTGTGACTATCACCCCTGTTACTGTGGGTGTAAATACATCTATAACACCAACGGCCAGTAACTCCTCAGTATGTGCCGGTGGGTTTGCGCAAATCACTACCACCACCTCTGGCGGAAGTGTAGTGGGCTGGGTATACAACATTAACGGAAGTGCGTGGATGAATTTTGGGTACACTACCAGTACAAGCATCTCCGACTATCAAACTTCGTATACTTCAACAACAACTAAAGCTTACCGTGCTTTAATTTACACATCAAGCACCTGCCGTATAGATACTACGAACAGTGTAACGGTAACTATTAGTCCGCGCACGTATGGCAACGACAACAGTTACACCTTTACATCTCCGTCTTCAGCCTGCTCAGGAAGCAGCTACAACGTTCAGATAAGTTCATTGGGAAGTGGCAACAGCATTGCCCGCTGGATATACAGAGACAATAGCGGTGCGTGGATGAACATCAGCAGCAGTTCAACTGCTTTTACTGAAAGCAACACCAATGTGAGCTCAACCACTACGCGAGTTTACAGAGCACTTATAGTGAAAGGAAATGCCTGTACCATTGATACTAGCAATGCCTGCACAGTTACCATCAACCCGGTAACTAACGGAAACGATAATAGCATTACACCTTCAGGTCCTTCATCGGTATGCTCTGGTGCAACAGCTAATGTGAGCGTATCTCCAGGAAGCGGCAACACCGTTCAACGCTGGATTTACAGAATCAACAATACCGGAGCATGGATGGTATACACCTATTCCTCTACTACCTCGTTCACTGAATACAACACTTCTGTAAGCAGTACCACATCACGTTCGTACCGTGCACTCATTTATAAATCTGCTTTATGCAAATTAGATACGTCTGCTGAATATACACTTACCATGAGTCCGCGTACATACGGTAACTTATCAGCAACGCCAAGTGCAGGTAACAGCAGCATCTGTACAGGGTCATCGGTTAACATCAGTGTTACACTTTCAGGTGGAACAATTCAAAGCTGGATATACCGTGATAATAACGGAGCATGGAATACCCTCTCCTACACCAGCAGCACTTCCATCACTGATTACAACACCTCTGTAAGCGCCACAACAACACGCCAGTACCGTGCTTTAGTAACCAGCAATACCGGTTGTACCATTGATACCACCAATGCTGCAACTGTTACCGTTAACCCGCGTACCTATGGCAACATCAGCAATACGCCAAACTTGAGTAGCAACAATGTATGCAGCGGCTCATCAGTAACTGCCGGAGTAACCGTTTCAGGCAGTGTAATAGGTTGGTTGTACCGCGACAACAATACCGGTAATTGGATTAACTGGAACATTGCTTCCAACAATGTAACAGACTACAACACGACCACCTCTGCCACACTTATTCGCTCATACCGTGCATTGGTACAAAGCAGTGGTTGTTCTATTGATACCACCCAGCAGGCAAGCGTAACCATTAATCCTATAGGAAGAGGAAATAATACCATGCAGCCAACCGCAAACACCTCAACAGTGTGTGCTGGTAATGTGGCAGGAGTGAATATAACTCCGGGAACATCTACCGTTTTAGGCTGGATGTACCGTGACAACAATACCGGAAGCTGGACCCCTATTTCTTTCAGCGGCTCCTCTTCCTACTACGATTATGCCACCGGTGTAAGTGCCACTACCGTTCGTTCATACCGTGCATTGGTTTACACTGCTGCAGCTTGTAGTTACGATACATCACTGGCGGTGAGTGTGACCATTAATCCTATCACCAAAGGTAACCTCAACACATTAACCCCTACTGCACTAAACGGAACCGTATGCAGCGGAGAACCTGCATTTATTTCTGTAAGCACTCCCTTGCAAGTACTATATTGGATTTACCGTACTGATGGTGGCGCATGGCAGGTGTACAACAGCGGCTCAACTTCATACAGCGACTATGCAACTAGTACAACAGCACAACAAATAAGAGAGTACAGAGCCATCGTTCGTAACACCTCCAATTGCAGTGATGACACAACACTTTCAGTTGCTGTAACTTTAAAACCTTACAGTAATGGAAACAGCACAGCTACCCCAACGGTAAATCAGAGCATGATTTGTTCAGGTAACAGCATTACAGCCAGCATTGGGGGAAATGTATTGTATTGGATTTACCGCAACAACAACGGCACCTGGCTTACTGCCTCAGGTGGTAACACACTAATCCAGAACAACACCTCTGTTGGTCAGGTAACTCTTCGTAGCATACGTGCCATTCTCATTAATACATCATCTTGCAGCTACGATACATCAGCTCAGGTGGATGTTACCATCAATCCAAACAGCACTGGCAATGTAAGTTTACAACCAGCCACTGAAGATGTTACTATTTGCAGCAACAATCCTGCTGTTGTAAAAGTAAACGGATACATAGGTAATGTTGTGCGTTGGATATACCGCGACAACAGCGGACAGTGGAATAATATCTCCTTTAGTGCAGTGGATTCTTTCATTCACAACGCTACCACCGTTACTGCTTTAACCACACGTGAATACCGCGCCATTCTGTACACAGGTTGCAGCACAGATACTACTCTGGCCATCGCAGTAACCATTGATGTATTCCCTGTTACTCCTTTAGTTTCTCAATCAGGTGATACACTTATCTGCTCTATTGCTTCAGGAGTTACTTACAAATGGATACGCAACGGATTAGACATTCCGGGTGCTAATGCCCAGAAATATGTTCCTACTCAAAGCGGAAATTATGTAGTGGAAGTAGGGAATAGTAATGATTGTAAAACTGCCTCAGTTCCGTTTAACTATGTAAAAAGCAGTGTAGCATCAATGCAGTTGCTTGATGTGGTGGTTTATCCTAACCCTACACACAGTGGCGAAGTACACATCAACTTCACTCCTGTAACAAGCAGCATCCGCATTACTGTGATGAATGCTATGGGCCAGGTGGTAAAACAAAAACAAGTTGAAGCAACTGATAAACTAACCCTTGACTTAAGTGCTTTTGCACAGGGACTATATTTCATACACTTGGAAGCTGACGGAAAACAAGCTACCAAACAGGTATTGTTCAGATAATATTACATTCTAACCTAAACCCAAAGAGCCCGGAGCGCAGCAATGCCTTCGGGTTTCTTTTTGTCTTAAATAGTCTGTCGGCTGTAACAACTTATAGTACAGGGTGATGTTGGTCAGACACATTAAGCGTCAGACCACTGAGGTGCGCATAAACGAAAGCATTTTTTGTTTGTATTGTAAAAACTATTGTTTACTATTGCATACGAATTCTGTTCTGAATTCCTCCAGCAATAAAATCTCACCCCATTTACCGGAACATTTTACGCAGCGAGAATTCAAACAACATACCCAAGTATTTTTATTCAACCAAACATATTCACTCATTTTGATATTGTGCTGACATGGCAGAAAACGAGAATGATTTAAACACGCCCCCTTCTACCGAAGGAGAGGCTCCCAAGCGCAGAGGCCGTCCCAAAGCTACAACAGTAAAGAAAAAAGAAACCCCAGAGGAAAAAGAAGCTCCTGCTGAGGAGAAAGTTGTTCCTCAAGTTGTGGCAGAGAAACAACCGATTGCTGAAGAGCCTAAAAGAGAAGAACAGCGAAGAGAACATCGGCCGGTAAGGGAAAAAACACCCGTTTCAGAAAATACACCGGTAACCAAAGACGAGGACAAAAAAGATCTTCCGCAGGAAAATAGTCAACAGCAAAACCCGAATCCCAACCCGCAGTTTCGCAAACCTCATCACCCGCAACAACATAATCGCCCCAATCCCAACAATCCTAACCAGGGAAACAACAACCCCGGTAACGGAGGAAATGGAAACAACCCCAACAATGGTGGAGATAACAGGAACAATAATGACAACCGTGGTAACACTAACGATAATCGTGGAAATGTTGAAAACAGAGGGAATGGAGACAACAGAGGCAATAACGAAAATCGTGGCAACTGGAACCAGAATCAACAACAGCAACAAAACCTTTATGCTGAATTAGACAGCATAGTAAGCAGCGAAGGGGTACTGGAAATGATTCAGGACGGATACGGTTTTTTACGTAGCAGCGACTACAATTATATGCCTTCCCCAGATGATGTATATGTAGCTCCATCGCAGATAAAAACCTTCGGTTTAAAAACCGGTGATACAGTTAAATGTGCTGTGCGTCCTCCTAAAGAAGGTGAAAAATATTTTGCACTCACACGCGTAGAATCCATAAACGGACGTACGCCTGCTGAGGTACGCGACCGTGTTTCTTTCGAACACCTTACTCCGCTTTTCCCTGATGAAAAGTTAAATCTGGGAGGGAAAAACAGCACCTATGCTACCCGCATTATTGACTTGTTAGCCCCCATTGGAAAAGGTCAGCGTGGTTTAATTGTGGCGCAACCAAAAACAGGTAAAACTGTTTTGTTAAAAGAAATTGCCAATGTAATTGCAGCAAATCATCCCGAAGTTTATCTGATTATTTTATTGATTGATGAACGTCCGGAAGAGGTAACCGATATGGCCCGCAGTGTGAATGCCGAAGTAGTGGCTTCTACCTTTGATGAAGCGGCTGATAAACACGTAAAACTGGCCAATATTGTTTTGGAAAAAGCTAAACGTATGGTAGAATGCGGACATGATGTAGTGATTTTATTGGACTCCATCACCCGTATGGCGCGTGCGTTTAACACCGCCCAACCTGCATCAGGTAAAGTACTCTCCGGTGGAGTAGATGCTAATGCATTGCACAAACCGAAAAGATTCTTTGGTGCAGCCCGTAAAATTGAAAAAGGTGGCTCACTTACTATTGTTGCTACCGCCTTAATTGATACCGGCTCAAAAATGGACGAGGTAATTTTTGAAGAGTTTAAAGGTACGGGTAACATGGAATTGCAACTCGACCGTAAGCTTTCTAACAAACGTATTTTCCCTGCTATTGATATTGTTTCATCCAGCACCCGCAGAGAAGATTTGTTGTTAGACAAAAACACCCTGCAAAAGATTTGGGTACTACGCAATCACATCTCTGATATGAATGCGGAAGAGGCCATGAATCTGGTATTGAAATACATGAAAGACACCAAGAGCAACGAAGAGTTTCTGGTGTCTATGAACGGATAATATTCACCACTGATTACATTAAGTTGGTGTAATCAGTGGTCTTTCTCTTTCCTCTTGCTGCTTCCCCTTTTTTTTTGCAGATTCGCAGTAATTATTCAACATGCCTTATCCAAAAGTAGCTGTAGTAATTATTCACTGGAACCGTAAGCACCTGCTGAAAAATTTTCTTCCTTCAGTTGTGGCTTCTACTTACCCCAATCTGGAAATTGTATTGGCAGATAATGCTTCTGACGATGGCTCGGTTGAGTATGTGCAACAGCATTTCCCTTCGGTAACTGTTGTGCGTAACGATGCCAATTACGGATATGCAGGTGGATATAACCACGCACTTAAACACGTTCAAGCGGATTACTATGTTTTGCTTAACAACGACATTGAGGTTCCTGCCAACTGGATAGAACCGGTAATAGAAGCCATGGAAAAAAACAAGGCCATTGCCGCTGCTCAACCCAAGATGCTCGACTTCCACAACAAAGGAAGTTTTGAATATGCCGGTGCCAGCGGAGGTATGCTTGATGCTTTCGGCTTTCCATTTTGCAGGGGAAGAATTTTCAACACCCTGGAAACCGATTTGAATCAGTATGATGAAGCTACTTCTGTATTTTGGGCAACTGGCGCCTGTCTGTTTATACGCACAGAGTTGTTTCATGCTGCCGGTGGATTTGACGAACACTTTTTCGCACACATGGAAGAGATTGACTTGTGCTGGCGCCTGCAACTAATGGGGCACGAGATTTGGGCTATTCCCCAATCGCAGGTGTACCATGTGGGTGGAGGAACTTTGGATAAAATAAATGCACACAAAACCTACCTCAACTTTCGCAATTCGCTGATTATGCTTTACAAAAATCTGCCTGCACAAAAACTATGGTGGGTAATTTTTGTACGCTCCTGGCTTGACCTGTTGGCTTCCATACATTTTCTTTCAAAAGGTGAGCGCGACCACAGTTGGGCCATACACCGCGCTCATGCTGATTTTTTCTTTCAACTGAAAAAGTGGCAACAACTGAGAAAAAAAATACGCCCGCTTAAAAAAAGGTCTGCTCCATTATCAGGGTTATACCAATTCAGTATTGTGTTCCGTTATTTTATTCTTAAAAAACATACATTTAAAAGTTTATGAAATATTTTTTTCTGTTGCTGTTAGGTATAACTGTGTCTGCTAAAATAAAGGCACAGGAGGCACCTACTGCTGATACCACCGTATTGTTGCTGGTAGAAAATATGCCGGAGTTTCCAGGAGGATCAGAAGCTATGATGAAATTCATTTCCTCCAATATCCGCTACCCCAAAGCAGCTATTGAAAACTCGGTGCAGGGTCGTGTGGTAGCTTCTTTTATTGTAAACACCGATGGAAGTTTGAGCGATATTAAACTACTGAAAAAACTAGGATGGGGTTGTGATGAGGAAGTAGAACGCGTGTTGCTGAAAATGCCGTTGTGGCAACCGGGCAAACAAAACGGAAAACTGGTGCGTGTACAGTTTAACTTGCCTGTTGCCTTTCAATTGCAGGGAGAAGACAGTAATGCATCAAAAGACAATTTCATTGGTCCGAAGTTTATCGGAGGGGAGACCGCTCTGGCACATTACATAGATGACCACCTCAAGTATCCTAAAAAAGCCCGTAAAGACAGTACAGAAGGAACTGTTATCGCCAATGCAGTAATTGATGCTAAGGGTAAGGTGGTAAAAATTGAGATTCTCAAGGGGATAAGCAAAGAGTGCGACAAAGAAGCCATGCGTCTGATAAAATCGCTCCCTCCTTTTGAGCCCGCTAAAAGAAACCGCATTCAGGTAGAGTCAACCTATTTTATCTCGGTCAAGTTCAGGTTACCCTCAGAAAATAAAAAGTAGTTTATTTTTTCAGCGCTGGGCCTTTAGGCAGTTTGGGCTTAATGTGGTAGCTGAGGCCAAACTCTGTTGCATATCCTTTAATGTTGGTATTGTATGCTTTTCCTGCAGTGGTTTCAGTGCTGTATTTTGCTGTAGCAGATGAAGTGAACGTGCTGAACATAAACATGACAGCTAAACCTTTGTAAACATACACTCTGGCTCGTGTACCGGCACGGGCAATACCTCCGGTACTTTTGTTTTTGTTGTTGCCCATTGTTTTGTCTTCAAATGAAGTGTTGAACAATCCCAGAGAACCGTAGCAGGAAAGGTCAATTACATTGCTGGTAAAAAAATGATAGTTTACATCTCCGGTAATTTCTTTAGTGGCTATTCTCACTTTTTCATGTGCAGATTGAAAACCATAAAAGGCAACAGGGTCAACTTTATAATAATCCACTCCTGAACTGAAACCAATCCCTATCTGGTCGGTAATACCATATTCAATAATCAAAGGGTCACGTATACCATCCATGTTCTGATTGTCCCCTTTAATTTCACCGTTACCTCTATTGCAGGTGCTAAAGTTGGCATACGTATCGCCTCCGGATATACTCACCAACAAGGAACCCTTACGAAAAGCCTGCGCAAATGCTGCAGAGAAACTGAAAAGCATACAGCTTAAAGCTAGGAACAAGTATCTGTTTAACATAGACTTGAGATTTAGTATATCAAAAATAGTGTAATCTGTTGAAATTCCTACTTTAAGGAAATAAAATATTGCAAGGCACACAGGTAACCGTTTAAACCCAACCCGCTGATAATGCCTATGCAGTGTTTAGACAACAAGGAAATATGGCGGTATTCTTCCCGCGCAAAAATGTTACTGATGTGCACCTCAATAACGGGGGTGGAAATAGCCGCTACGGCATCGGCTAAAGCAACTGAAGTGTGGGTATATCCGCCTGCATTCAGAATAATGCCGTCATAGCTGAAACCTGTTGCATGCAATTGGTTGATGAGCTCCCCCTCTACATTACTTTGGTAGTACTCCAATGTTACACCGCTGAATTCTTTGCTGAGTTTTTCAAAAAAAGACTCAAAAGTTTCGTTACCGTAAATGTCCGGTTCACGTTTACCCAATAAATTGAGGTTGGGTCCGTTGATGATTATTATCTTCATTATCGTTAAACAATAGTACTGAAAAACCCGAACTTCGCATACACGTTACAAAAATAATCACCTTTACATTGAACTGGCAAAGTTACCTCAAAGGTTACCGCTCCTGGTTGCAGCTGGAGAAATCGCTTTCACACAACAGCATGGAAGCTTACCTGCATGATGTAGAAAAACTATTGCAATTTTTTGCTCACAAAAAACTGGAACGCACGCCTGAGAATGTAACCTACGAAGACCTTACCGAATTTATACGATGGATTAATGAACTGGGCATGACAGCTACCTCGCAAGCGCGTATCATCAGCGGACTGAAATCTTTTTATAAATACCTTTTGATTGAAGACGTGCTCAAAAAAACACCCACTGAATTGCTGGAAGCACCAAAAACCATCCGGCACTTACCAGATGTGCTGGCCGTAAGTGAAATTGACGCGCTGATTGCTGCCATTGATTTGAGCAAGCCGGAAGGCATGCGCAACAAGGCTATTTTAGAAACCATGTTCAGCTGCGGATTGCGAGTGAGTGAAACCGTGAACCTGCACATAAGTCACATTTTTTTTGATGATGAATTTGTGAAGGTAACCGGAAAAGGTGACAAGGAACGTTTGGTGCCCATTGGCCAATCAGCTATTAAGGCTATACGTTTATACAAAGACAACGTGCGCAATCACCTGGAAATAAAAGCAGGGAACTCCGACATTCTTTTTCTTAACCGCAGAGGAAGTAAAATGAGCCGGGGAATGATTTTTTACATCATTAAAGAACTGGCTAAAAACATCGGGTTAAAGAAAAATATCAGTCCGCACACGTTCAGGCATTCTTTTGCTACAGCTCTGGTAGAAGGCGGTGCCGACCTGCGTGCCGTACAACAAATGCTGGGACACGAAAGCATAACCACTACCGAAATTTACACGCATCTTGACCGCGAGTACCTGCGCGAAACCCTGATGCAGTTTCACCCGAGGGCATGAAATACAATACAACCATGAATACAACTGCTTTAACAGAAATTTACCTCAACGGCCTTCAGCAACTGGAAACAGAAATTGCCGCTTACACCAGCGATGAACAACTTTGGTTAACAACGGATGGCATCAGCAATTCAGGTGGCAACCTTTGCCTGCACCTACTGGGTAACCTCAACCATTACATCGGGGCAACACTTGGCCACACAGCTTATGTGCGCAACCGTGATGCAGAGTTCAGCAACAAGAATATTCCGCGGGCTGAGTTACTTTCTGCTCTTGCAGCCACCAAAACAATGGTGGAGCAAGTACTTCCCTCCCTAACAGCTGAACAACTGAAACAAGAATACCCTTTCGATTTTAAAGGCAAACAAACTACCGAATGGTACCTGTTGCTTTTGGTGTCGCACTTCAACTACCACTTGGGACAAATTAACTACCACCGCAGGTTGGTGAGGTAACACTTGAACTTAAAATGTCACATTTGAATTAACAAGCAACCTATAAAATCATTCTTGTATCTTTGAATTAACTGTTGCCCTGTTATGAGAAAAAATCATCTTGTATTTCTGTTAATACTTTTGTTTTATAATAACAAGAGTGTATCGGCTCAAGTTTTATCTGGCCAGTTAATTACGAACAATTACGTCTGTTCCAATCAGCGCTTCAATCCATCGCCTGATAAGTTCCCCCATCCTCTGGATTCTATTGTAAACTCGTTTATACCTTACAAAAATGTGGTTGTTTTAAAAACTAATTATAAACTCAAAAACAATCAGCAATGGGCTCCTCTCTTTGAAAATATTTACTACTACGACAATCAGTCACACATAACACTATCTAAAGCTAATATCAACAACTCTTTATATGATAGTACAATTTATACGTGGAGCGGAAACCGATTAATAAATGAGCATCGATTGGCCAAATTCCCTCAATATACAGAGGAGTATAAAGCAAATTACACCTACACAAACAACCGTTTAAAAACTCGCTCCATTTTTAGTGCATCACTTTTCCCTGGCGCCCCTTTGAATTACTCTGTGACTCTATTCAAAGCAGACACATTCTATTATTACCTTAGTAACTTTACCGCTGCTATTAAAAGTGAAAGCAGAGTTTACTCACGTTTTGCAGATACTATAAATGAAAACATAATTTATCACTATAATTCCGATAAAACCGTTGAGCGAATAGACTCAGAAAGACAGAGAGAAAGTTATATTTATAATTCAGAGGGGCGAATAATTTATCTGCAAATAACCACTAAGCCATTTAGTGAAAATTGGCTTTCAAATCATTATACATTCAAGTATGATGAGAGTGGACGATTATCGGCCTATCAGTATTTCCGTTTTAACAATCAAACTAATGATACTTTTTATTTCGAATCAATTTGGGGATTATCATACGCCCCAACATCCAGTGGCTGGCATATAGCAAACCATTCCTTTCTATCTAGAAGAAAAGTTGATAGTGTATTTGTGAACTTCAATGACCGGGTAAATTACCAATATGACAGCATTACGGGTTATTTAAAACAGGTTACCTATTCTCAGCCTGATAATAACGGTGAATATAAAGACTACTATAAAATCGAACTTCGTTATTTGCAAAATCCATTGCTGCTAAATAAAATTCCAGAAGCACTAAGCTGTCGAATTTACCCTAATCCAGCAAATGACATTTTAGTTATTGAAAATACACAAGACATGTTTAAAGTAGAATGGTACAATTCATCTGGAGCAATAGTAGGTGTTCCAACAAAAGAAAAGACTACAAGCTATACTTCGTTTGACACCTCTGCGCTACCTGATGGACTTTACTTACTTAAAGGGTCACACGAAAAAACATCATTAAGTTTAATGAAAGTTCTTGTTAAACACTAAATGCCAACAACTCAAAAACTCATCAATTCCAGCAAGTCTTTCTTAAAGCGTTCTTTGGGTAAAAAGTTTTGTTCCAATGAAACAGCAAAAGGTACAGGAGTATCCAAACTACCGGTGCGGTATACCGGAGCATCTAATTTTTTGAAGCAATGTTTACCAATGTGTGCGGCAATCTCGGCACCTATGCCGCCTGTTTCGCAGTCTTCATGAAACACTATGGCCTTACCTGTTTTGTTCACACTGGCTTCTACGGCTGTTTTATCCCAGGGCAATAAAGAACGCAGGTCAATTATATCAGCATCAATGCTCAACTCTTTACATACTTCCATGGCCCAATGCACGGCTGCTCCGTAAGTGATTATGCTTACTTCATTTCCTTCCTTTACAGTTTTAGCTTTACCTATTTCAATGGTGTAGTAGTCATCGAACACGTCTTCTTCAAAACTTCTGTACATGGCTTTGTGCTCGAAAAAAAGCACCGGGTTGGGATCTTCAAAAGCAGCCAGCAACAAACCTTTGGCATCAGAAGGGGTAGAAGGATAAAGTACTTTTAATCCGGGAGTGTGAAAGAACCAGGCTTCGTTACTTTGCGAATGAAAAGGGCCTGCACCCACGCCAGCCCCTGTAGGCATACGCACCACCACATCAGCAGGTTGTGCCCAGCGGTAATGTGATTTAGCGAGGTTGTTAATTATCTGATTAAATCCGCAGGTTACAAAATCTGCAAACTGCATTTCCACCATGGCCTTCATGCCTTTGATGGAAAGTCCGTAGGCCGAACCAATGATGGCACTTTCACACAAGGGAGTATTACGCACCCGTCCTTTGCCAAACTGCTCAACAAATCCTTGCGTGGCTTTAAACACACCACCGTATTCCGCAATGTCTTGTCCCATTAACACCAGGTTATTGTGCTTTTCCATAGCCTGTCGTAAACCGTCAGACACTGCGTCAATCAACCGTTTAGGACTCTTTTTATCAGTAGCCGGTTCACTCACCACCTGCACATGTGGGGCATACACATCGGCCATCTCATAGGCAGTATCCGGTATAATATCGGGTTGTGCAAACACTTCTTCTACCGCGTGGTCAATTTCATTTTTAATTTCGTTGCGGTAGGTTTCTATCAGTTCAGGTGTAAGAATATTTTGTTCCAGTAAGTATGCTTCAAAGTTGCTGAGCGGGTCTTTTTTTCCCCATTCATCAAACAACTCCTGCGGAACATATTTGGTACCTGAAGCCTCTTCATGTCCGCGCATACGGAAAGTCATGCACTCCAGCAACACCGGGCGAGGTTTGTGACGCATGGATACTGCGAGATTTTTTACGGCATCGTAAACAGCCAGCACATTGTTGCCATCTACTTGCGACACTTCCATCCCGTAACCAATACCTTTATCAATAAAACGTTTGCACCTGAACTGTTCATTGCTGGGTGTAGATAATCCATAGCCGTTGTTCTCTACTAAAAATATTACCGGCAGTTCCCATACCGCAGCTGTATTTAACGCTTCATGAAAATCTCCTTCGCTTGCTCCACCATCACCGGAAAAAACCAGCGCCACCTTTTTTTCTTCTTTGAGTAGGCCTGCGAGTGCAATACCATCGGCCACACCCAACATAGCACCCAAATGAGATATCATACCCACAATGTGATACTCGTTAGTACCAAAGTGAAAAGAACGTTCACGCCCTTTACTGAAACCGCTGAACTTGCCTTGCCATTGTGCAAGCAATTTGGTTAACGGAATATCGCGGTTGGTAAATACACCCAGATTGCGGTGCAATGGCAAAATGTATTCTTCTTTTTCCAAAGCCAACGTAGCTCCCGCAGAGATAGCTTCCTGGCCTATACCTGAAAACCATTTGCTCACTTTACCCTGACGCAGCAGGATGAGCATTTTTTCTTCAATCATGCGTGGCTTCAGAATGCCCTTGTATAAACGCAACAACAACTCGTTGTCGTAATATTTCTTTTGAAAATCCATACAGGGCAAAGGTAAGAAAAGCGGGTATTTAAACGCGCCTTATTACTTGAATTCGTAGCAGCCTATATCCGGCTGTGCATCGCGGGTTTCTCCGTCAAAATCAATTGGTACACCAACGTTGGTTCCTTTGTTGATGCAGGGTGAGGCCGCTGAGAGTTTAAAATCGTTTTTATTGAAATTTTTATACAACGGGTCGAGGTTAAACAGGTTATTGGCATTGGTGGGTACAACACCCTCTTTGGTTTGTTTAATCAGGCAAAAACGCAGGTTTCTGGTGATTATACCCTGCCCTTCGGTATTTAACTCTACCTCATCTTCTTCACTGCCGTCAATAATGCAGTTGGCAACATCATACGTAAGGTTGTTGATGGTAACCGGACCTCCTTCGGGTTCAAAGTTGGCATTGCTTAAATAAAATGAAGGGTCTGTTCTTCCCTGAAAATTATTGTAGGCTGAAAACGTACAATGGTAAAGGGTGTAGTTGCCTCCCAACTCTCCCACAAAAGAGTAGGTTCCCATGTTATACACCAAACAATTGGTGGCTTTAATGGTGGAAGTATAACCCACCATGCCCGCACCGCTCATGTTGCGGATAATGGTGTGTGAAATGTTCAGGTTTTCTATTCCGTTAAGAGGGATGGAATCGGCTTCTACACCAACAATCCCGTTTTTAATAACCGCATACGTAATTTTATTGTTAATGCTTCGCGGTAAAAAACGAATGCCTACCCACTGCGAAGGAATTTCTTTGTAAGCATCTTCCAAACGGTCGCCTTCAAACGTTACCGGATTCGCTTTAGTACCGTTTACCTCCAAAGTTCCGCCTACATAAAATGTTGACCCGATGTGGGAGTGTATACGAACACCTTCCTGAATAGTGAGTTTACAGCCTTGCGGCACCAGAACCGAGTTGTAAATTACATAGGGTTTATCGTTGGTCCACGTAGTGTTACAGGCTATTTCTTCTCCGTTAAAATAATGGGCGTTTTGTCCCCAGCCTACCAATTGTACATCCTGAATATTGCCATTGGTTTCAAAGATGAGTGAGTCATTAATGACAAACGGATTCAGTGCATTATCGGGGTTAATGTAAATCTGAACAAAAAGAAAGATGCTGTCTTTGCCGCGTATTTCATAGTCCCTCACCTCAGGACCGGCTATTCCGTCAATATTAATTTTGAAATAGGAGCTGAACATATTGGCCACACGAATGGTGGTACGTACCGCATTTTTATTTCGGTTGTATATGCGCAGTTGTTTGGTAACGGAAGCTGGCTTTTGTGTACCGAATCCTGTGAACACGGTATCAAACAACACCGTATCCAGTGAGAACTCCAGCTTTGCTGAAGGATCAGTGGTTACATCCTCTTCTTTTCTACAAGCAGAAAATGCTGCCAGTATAATCAGAAAATATATGATCCGTATGGATTTCATGGGTACAATAATAGGCTAAAACGCAGAAACGGACCGGATAGTATAGTGCAAAGTAAAAAGCGACACACCGGATGATGTTGCTCTGATGTGTTTTATGGCGAACTTATTCAACGTCTTCAAGAAACTCTTTGAGGGAAGAAATGTTGGGTACCTCTACCGCGTTTACATTACGTAAATCGGCCAGCTTAAGTGTGAAGGCATCTAAGCGGTAAATCAGCGCAAACATGGAACCCAAATCATATTCATCAAAGGCAATGTTAAGTACCTTGTGGTATTCCACCTCCAGCAAAGATGTGAGAAAATCGAAACGAGCTTCTACACGATCATTTTTCCCGCTACGCAAAAAGAAAAATACAGACGGCACATTACCATAGTAAGTTTCAATGACGTTGTGATTGGCTTCTGGTAAGGTGTGTTGAAATGCTTCGTGTTTGGCATTTTCCTGTATTTGCTGTGCAAAACGAATACCGACCCCTTCAAGTGCTGCATCAGTTACAATGATTACTTTGTTGGAAATCTGTTTCTGTACCTGATTCAAAAGATTCTCTGCTTCCGATTCATAGTGAGCTGCGCGTTCACGAATGCGGGAAGCAATGGTAGACAATTCTGTTTTTGCTGCATCAAGTTCGTTTAAAAATTCCGAAAAAATGAGCAAGAGGAAGGTTAGCGGATAACAAAGTGCCATGCGGGGTTGAAAGCCTTTTTCCGCAATTAAATGATACATTCCATCGGCTTGTGCTTTCTCCAGAATTTTCCCACCGGTAGTGAGCACAAGCGGCTTTAATCCTTTGGCAATTGCTTCATTGTACATGGTGAGCGTTTCTTCTGTATTGCCTGAATAGGAGCATAACAGCAACAACGTTTTCGAATCAGCATAAAAAGGCAGGTGATAGTCACTCACAATTTCAACTGGTAGTGGAAGTTTTTCAGCAAACCAAATTCTGGTAATTCTGCCACCAATGCCTGAGCCTCCCAAACCACCAATAACTACATTGGTATAATCGGAAATTTTCAGTCCGTGGTTTTTATAGTTGTTTAGAGAGAATTCTATCTGATCCGGAAACTTACGCAATGCTTCTTCTTTTGTCATATCGTCCTTTTCTGTTCTTTATTTAATTAGTTTAATGAGGTAGGTTCCATAACCGCTCTTCATTAGTTTTTCTGCTTGTTGAGTGAGTTCTGTTTTGTTTATCCAGCCGTTCTTGTAGGCTATTTCTTCAATGCAACCAATCTTCAATCCTTGTCTTTCTTCTATTACCTGAACAAACTGACCCGCCTGCATCAGCGAGGCAAAGGTACCCGTATCTAACCAGGCTGTGCCGCGTTGCAAAACCCCCACTTTTAATTTACCCCGCTCAAGATAAACGCGGTTTACATCAGTAATCTCCAACTCACCCCGTGGCGAAGGTTGAATGTTTTTAGCGATGTTCACCACTTCATTGTCATAAAAATATAACCCCGGAACAGCATAGTTTGATTTGGGATGGGTCGGTTTTTCTTCAATACTTTTGGCATTCATGTGCTCATCAAATTCAACCACGCCATAACGTTCAGGATCACTAACGTGGTAAGCGAATACTACACCTCCGTCAGGATTATTGTTTTCCTGAAGCAATTTACTCAAACCTGAACTGAAGAAAATATTGTCTCCGAGAATGAGTGCCACTTTATCATTACCAATAAATTTCTCTCCGATAATGAAGGCTTGTGCCAGTCCATCCGGACTAGGTTGCTCTGCATATTCAAAACGGCATCCTACCTGTGAACCGTCACCTAATAGTTTCTTAAAACCGGGCAAATCATGTGGTGTTGAAATAATCAATATCTCCCGAATACCGGCCAACATCAGCGTTGAAAGCGGATAATAAATCATGGGTTTATCGTACACCGGCATCAACTGTTTGCTTACAGCAAGTGTTAAGGGGTGTAATCGGGTGCCGCTTCCTCCGGCTAAAATGATGCCTTTCATGGTGTGCAAAATACGTTTAGTTCATCAAAAATCAGCGATTGCTGTACATGGCTTGGTAATAATTCTGGTAAACTCCGCTGGTTACATCATCCATCCACTGCTGATTACTCAGGTACCAGTCAACTGTTTTTTCTATACCTTCTTCAAACTGCAGTGATGGTTTCCAGCCTAACTCGTTCATTATTTTGTTGGCATCAATAGCATAGCGCAAATCGTGGCCTGCTCTATCTGTTACATAGGTAATCAGTTTTTCTGATGTACCTGGTTCACGACCCAGTTTCTTATCCATTACGGAACAGATCACTTTAATCAGGTCAATGTTCTTCCACTCATTAAATCCGCCAATGTTGTAGGTTTCTCCATCTTTGCCTTTGTGGTAAACCTCATCAATGGCACGTGCATGGTCAATAACATATAACCAGTCGCGCACATTTTCTCCTTTGCCATAAACAGGCAGGGGTTTATTATTTCGGATATTGTTGATGAAAAGCGGAATGAGTTTTTCAGGAAATTGATTAGGTCCATAATTGTTGGAACAATTACTGAGCACAACCGGCATTTTGTATGTGTTGCGGTATGCGCGAACAAAATGATCAGAACTTGCTTTAGATGCTGAGTAAGGTGATTGCGGATCGTAGGCCGTTGTTTCCAGAAAAAAGCCTCCGTCATCCAGAGAACCATACACCTCGTCAGTTGACACATGGTAGAATCGTTTTCTGTTAAGGTTGTCTTTCCAGATGAGTCTTGCAGCGTTAAGTAAATTAACTGTTCCTACCACATTGGTCATTACAAACTCAATGGGATTTTCAATAGAGCGGTCTACATGCGACTCTGCAGCCAGGTGGATTACTCCGTCAAATTGATGTTCCTTAAAAAGGTTGGTAATAAAATCTGCATCTACAATATCACCTTTTACAAAAGTATAGTTGGGGCTTTGGTCAATGTCTCTGAGGTTTTCGAGATTACCCGCGTAGGTAAGTTTGTCCAGGTTCACTACCTCATACTCCGGATACTTGTTAACAAACAACCGCACTACGTGTGATCCGATAAATCCGGCTCCACCGGTGATTAATATTTTGTGTTTACTCATATTTTTTTAAAATCCGACTCAGAAAACGCTGAGATGTGAACTATCTGTCAACTGATTTCGGTGTTTTTATTTTATTAGTTCTGCTTGTTTTTGCTCCCAGTTCCACGCGCTGCGCATCATGTCTTCCATGCTGTGTTTGGCTTTCCACTTCAGTTCTTTTGCTGCCAAAGAAGTATCGGCATACACGGCTTCCACATCTCCGCTTCTTCTGGGCGCAAGTTTATATGGAATGTGAATACCCGTTGCTTTCCCGAAAGCTTTAACCATATCAAGAACTGAATACCCTGTTCCTGTTCCGATATTAAAAATTTCAAATCTGTTTTTATTCTCCCCTTTAATCAATCGCTCCACAGCAGCAATGTGCGCTGTCGCCACATCCACCACATGAATGTAATCACGCACACAACTTCCGTCTGGAGTGTTGTAGTCGCTTCCGAAAACATTGAGGTGTGTTCTTTTTCCGGTGGCCGTTTCAGTAATGTAGGGTACTAAATGATGCGGCACACCGTGTTGTACCTCACCTATAAGTGACGATTCATGCGCCCCTATGGGATTAAAGTAACGCAAAGAAATGGTCTCAATGGCTTTTGCTTTGGTAGTGTGTTCCAGAATTTCCTCTCCCATTTGTTTGGTGTTACCGTAAGGAGACTCTGCCTTTTTCACCGGAGCTGTTTCAGTTACCGGCAATTGATCAGGATTACCGTATACGGTGCAGGAAGAAGAAAATACAATGTGTTTTACGCCATGTTTCACCATGGTTTGCAACAGATTCACCTGTGAAAACAGATTGTTGTGGTAATACTTCAATGGCTCATCAACCGATTCGTTGACCAAAAGTATAGCAGCAAAATGAATCACCGCATCAATGTCTTTCTCTTTAACAAAAAGTTTTTCCACTTCCGTTAAATCGCACAATTCCGTTTTATGAAAAGGGGGTAAAACGCCTGTAATTTCTTTGATACGATCCAATACCTCAATGCGCGAATTAGATAAATTATCAGCAATTACCACCTCATAACCGGCTTTAATTAACTCTACCACGGTGTGTGAGCCAATGTATCCTGTTCCGCCTGTAACCAGTATTTTTTTCATGATGCTATTTTATGTACTGTACCGTTTTGCAGTTCGTACTTTTCTCCGCTTTCCGTACAAGTAGCCTGATTGTTGTTGTCAAATTTCAGTTGATGTCCGTATTCGCTCATCCACCCTGTTTGGCGGGCCGGATTGCCTATAACAAGTGCATAATCAGGAATATTTTTGGTGACTACCGCTCCAGCTCCTATAAAAGCATATTTTCCAATGTTATGGCCGCACACAATAGTGGCATTTGCCCCTATGGTAGCTCCTTTACCCACGTGTGTTTTCGCATATTCCCCTTTGCGGTTGACTGCACTGCGCGGGTTAATAACATTGGTAAACACTGCTGACGGACCCAGAAAAACATCATCGTCACAAGTTACCCCGGTGTACACCGAAACATTGTTCTGAATTTTCACATTTTTTCCAAGCACCACCTGAGGGGAGATGACTACATTTTGCCCTATGTTACAGCCTTCTCCGATAACACAGTCGGGCATAATGTGAGAAAAATGCCAGATTTTGGTGTCTTTTCCAATCGTGCATCCTTCATCAATTACTGCCGTAGCATGTGCAAAATATTCCATTGAATGGTATTAACTTAGTGGCGGCAAAAATACTCAGGTTTACAGGCTTTTCAAAGCATTTAAACCTGAATTAAACGAAGAAACACTTGTTAAAACGACTATCTAAAAACTTCAAAGAAGATACAGATACCGGCTTTGGTAACTCAGCCACCACGCAGGGTTCCAGGCTGGTAAACAAAGATGGTTCATTTAATGTAAAGCGCACCGGTTTGCCTTTTACATACAAGTTTAACCACTTTCACCACCTTATTACTATGCCCTGGTGGCAGTTCAATCTCTTGATAATAGGTTCCTACCTGTTCATCAACCTGATTTTTGCCGGAAGTTATTATCTGCTGGGCATACAGCAGTTAAGCGGCACAATCGGAGAGTCAGCAACAGAAAAATTTCTGGAGGCTTTTTACTTCAGTTGCCAAACCTTCAGCACGGTAGGTTACGGGCGCATTAACCCCACCGGACATTGGGCCAGTATGGTTGCCTCCTTTGAATCATTGGCCGGTTTAATGTCCTTCGCTTTAGCTACCGGCTTGCTGTACGGACGTTTCTCCCGGCCTCAGGCATCGCTGTTATATAGTGAGAAGGCTGTTGTTGCTCCTTATAAAGACATCAGCGCACTTATGTTTCGCATTGCCAATGCCCGAAAAAATCAATTGGTTGAATGTGAAGCGCAGGTTATCCTCAGCATCAACGTTATGGAAAAAGAGCGCCTTGTGCGTAAATTTTTTCCGCTGAAATTGGAGCGGGAAAAAGTAACCGGCTTATCCATGAGCTGGACCATCGTTCACCCGATTGATAAAGAAAGTCCGCTCAACGGATGGGGACAGCAGGACTACAAGGATGCAGACGCTGAATTCCTGTTCATTTTTAAGGCTTTTGACGATACCTATTCCCAGCAGGTACACACCCGTTATTCCTATCACCACCAGGAAATAGTTTGGGGAGTAAAATTTACACCCATGTACCATCCATCGCCAGACGGAACAGGTACAATACTGGAGTTGGATAAAATAGGCCTTTATGAGCCTGCTGACTTACCCGCAGGAAGTAACCCCACCCCTTTACCTGAACGAGCTACGTCAACCGGTTGATAAAGTTCTTTCCTCTGTCCGCTTCCTTAAAAGTTTTTTAAATAACTTGCCGCCAAATTCAACGCACATGAACATCATTATTGGTGGCGACCATGCCGGTTACCAGTTAAAAAAAGAAATTATTACCCGTTTGCAATCGTCAGGTCATATCTGTACTGACATCGGACCTTTTTCAGAAGACAGCTGCGACTACCCCGACTTTGCTCACCCTTTGGCCGAGAAAGTGCTGGCGGAGAAAACGCTGGGTATACTTATTTGCGGAAGCGGTAACGGAGTATGCATTACTGCCAACAAACATAAAGGTATACGAGCTGCACTTTGCTGGAATGAAGAACTGGCTGCTTTGGCCCGTCAGCACAATAATGCCAACGTACTGTGTTTACCTTCAAGGTTTATTTCACAGGAACTTGCCTTTGCCATTACTGAAACTTTTCTGACTACGGCCTTTGAAGGCGGAAGACATGAACGCAGAGTAAATAAAATTGATGCCTGAACAACTGCTTAATCAATTGCATGCAGGAGACAGAAAAGCTTTGGCGCGCTGCCTCACACTGGTAGAAAACAGTGTAGAGGGGTATGAACAATTGTTACAAAATTTACACTTCACGAAAAACGCTGCTGTGGTAGGTATTACCGGACCTCCCGGAGCGGGAAAAAGTACTCTTATCAATGCCTTGGTTCATGAGCTTCTGCAACAAAACAAACAGGTAGCCATTTTGGCTATTGATCCTACTTCTCCCTTTAATTATGGCGCGCTGCTGGGTGATCGTATTCGGATGAGTGAACACTTCACCAATCCTCATGTATTCATTCGGTCCATGGCCAGCAGGGGTTCTTTAGGCGGACTAGCCCCCAAGATTTATGAAGCGGTGGATGTGCTTAAAGCAGCAGGTTTTGACTATGTGATTGTAGAAACGGTTGGCGTAGGACAGTCGGAGGTTGAGATTGCCGGACTAGCCGATACCACTGTTGTTGTAGTTGTACCCGAAGCGGGGGATGAAATACAAACCATCAAATCGGGGGTGATGGAAATTGCGGATGTGTTTGTGGTGAACAAGGCCGACAGAGACGGAGCAATTAGTTTTCACAAAAATCTGGTATTACTGGCCCATACCCATGCCACAGCAGAATGGGAAACGCCTGTGGTAAAAACCGTAGCCTCAAAAAATGAAGGACTCAAAGAATTAGCTGAGGCTATTGAAAAACACCTGCACTCCAACAGGATTAACGAAAAGAAAAAAATACTGCTGGCTCAAAAAGCACTCAACATGATTCGTGACTACCGCACACGTGATGTTGATACGCAACAACTCATTCATGAAATAGCAGAGCAAATGAACAAAAACAACTTTAACCTGTATAGGTACATAACCAAATGGAACAACTGAACATTTAACTCGTTCCAAAAGGATAAACAAAAAAAAATGAAACTTACCATTATTTCGGCCTCTCCAAGAATAAGCAGCAACAGTTTACGCGTTGCCAAAGCTTTGAAAAGAATAGCCGGATCCAAAGGAATATCGGATACAGAGATTGTTGATTTTGCCTATTATGATATTCCGCTTTACAATCAGGGAGATATTAATCCCGATAAACTTACGTCTTTTCAGCAGCAACTGGTTAACTCCTTAAACGGAGAACGCATGGTTGTGCTGGTAGTGCCTGAATACAACTGGACCATGCCTGCTGAACTGGCTAATTTTATTCACCGCATGGGTGATCGTCCGTTTATTCACTTGTTCGATAAAAAGGTATTTGCTTTGGTTGGTGTATCCTCAGGCAAAGGAGGTCGTCAACCTGTTGTTCAGCTCACATACATATTGGGTAAAATAATCGGCTTTTTTGAATTAGAAACTTTTGTTTCCTCCAAAATATTTGAATCTCATTTTACCAAAGAGTGTTTGGATGAAAACGGAAATTCTTTGGGTAATACAGCCTACGATACCGGAATGGAAAAGTTTGTAAACTATACTATCAACTCAGCTAAACGCTGGCTCACTTCTTTTTAAGCCAACGCAAATAAAACGGAAGTCTGTTTTGGTAGAAGTGATAGTACGGTTGCTCAACCGCACCGAAACCTTTATAAAATCTGGCAATACCGTCAATGTCTGAGCCTTCAAAATCGAGCAATTGAATTTTGCCACAATGCTGTTGAATAAACTCATCCATCAGCAGCTGCATTGCCCCTTTATTTTTTCCCTCTACAGATGAAGTTCCCATTAAATAAATGGCCCTGTTGCTGCCGTCTATCCCGAAAATGCCTTTGGCTAAAACAGTGTTTGCTTCCTTTACACACAGTATATTTAACATGCTACGTTGCCGGGCCTCCAGCATTGCACGTCTAAATCGTGCATAGTCGGCAGGCTTCACTTCAGGGCTGCGGTACCCGTTATGCGTTACATAAAATTCTATCGCTGCATCAATGTCCGTTATTTTTTCTACGGTAAGTTTTTCCTTTCGTGCCTTAGCTAAGTTACGCTTGGTATTTTCGTTATACGCAGCTGTTATTTCATGATAGGCGGGAGACAAATTGAGTACGTGGTTTCTTCTCTCTCTGGTAGAATGGCTCAAAAAATCTTCCGGGTCGCAGGCGGTATTGAGTTGTACATCTACTAACCTGAATTTATCCGGCACTGCTGTTACAAACTTATTCACTGTGAAACCTGATAAATAATTGGTAGAAAAAACGCCCAGCTGTTGCGCAAAAAAAGGATGGTAGACATAGGGCTGTCCGTATTTTTTTCTGACTGGCAAAGGCATTACTGCTTCATAATCGTTCTGCACCAAAGCATCCCAGCGGTCACACACCTCATCCAGGTACCAGGAGTATCCATACATTAACCGGTTGTATGAACGGGCTATGGTTTCATCCCACACCCGCTTGTCAATTTGTTCATGCGTCACGTATTTAATCATGCTTGGCCTCCTGCAACAAGTGTTCAAACACCGCTCTCCATCCGGTCCATTCATCAAATTCGCTAAGGCTGTCGTTGTGCCACAAGGAAACAAACTGACCGTTTACTGCTTTAACACTTGCAATTAATTCACTTATGTGTTGCCTGGCCGCTTGGGGTGAAAGTTCCAAATAATGCCTGAGCGTTACATCCATTACAACAAAAGGATGCAGGAGCAAATCGGTTTTTTCTTCCTTCACTAAATCGTAAAAATAAAACGGGTGTGCCGTTGAGGCTCTGAAACCGGTATGTGAAGCATAACCCATGCTGTACTCATGTTTAATTCCCGCCTGTAATAAGTGCTGAAAAGTGTGGGGCAAAGTAAATCTTAAAAAGTGTTGACGGCTGTGTTGTACATCCGCATCAGTGAGTTGTTCCAATCTTTCTGCTTCTTCCTGAAAAAGTTCAAACTTCACACTGCTGTAATATGACGGGTGTATGCCCACCGTTCCATATGTTGTACATTGGTTGATGGTGTATTTCATTAACGGATGCTGCCAATACAGGTTTTTATCCATGTCGGTATAATCTGACAGCAGCCAGAAAAATATGGGGTGCAGGTTTTTAGTGTGTTGATGAATGTACTCAAAGCTGTCGTTAGGGTCGGTTGAATTTCCGAGTAACACATCGAGTCTTTTTTTGCTGCGGGTAATTTCACCGCTCAGCACTTCCCTTATCCCACCGCTCAGCATGCGCCACAGTGGTTTACCCTCAAATGAGCGCAGCATGTCTATATCAAAAGTGGGTTGAAAACGGTATTGCGGTTCACGAAAGTTTAGTGCGGGGTAAATCTTCTTTATCTCTGCCTGCACTGCAATCAGTACTTCATCCAACCAGGGACGATGTAGATTATTCGTTTTAAAGGCAATGCTTTCTTCAGCCATAAACCTCCCGTGCTCATCCGTATACAGCGAGTTATACTCTTCGTAGCGGGAAAGCAGAAAAAAAGCCATGCTCAACACATCAAATGGCAAGACTGAATTTTCCTGTGGCACCGAAAACAGCACTGTATGGCCATTCCATTGCAGCACATCGGGAATAAATTGCCGGTGTGTTGTTTCATCCAAAAATCCGGAAGGCGTGATCTGAAAACCTCCGATGGCTTGTTTTGAATAGTTGATTTTAGGGCCGCTGTATTGCTCAAACTCCTGCTGTTCAGAAGTAAAATCTATCGCTATACCCCAGCGGTGAAAAAAAACCTCCTGTGTAATGTAGTGGAGGCGGGGAGAGATATGTGGGCTGAAAATAAGCACTGACGCAATTTTAGTAGATTTTAAGCTGATAAACTGTAGCTTTGCAATTTAACCAAAAATTTAAACTCGTTGTACGCATGTCGAAAGTAGCTCTTATTACGGGAATTACAGGTCAGGATGGTGCTTATCTGGCAGAATTTTTATTGCACAAAGGATACACCGTTCACGGTATAAAACGCAGAAGCTCATTGTTTAATACCGACAGGATTGACCACCTTTACCAAGACCCTCACGAAAAAAACCTGAAGCTCACCCTGCACTACGGTGACCTTACCGATAGCACCAACCTTATTCGCATTATACAGGAAACACAGCCTGACGAAATATATAATCTGGCGGCCATGAGCCACGTGCACGTGAGTTTTGAAACCCCTGAATACACAGCCAATGCTGATGGTATTGGTACGTTGCGTATTCTGGAAGCCCTGCGCATTTGCGGTTTAACCAATAAAACCAAAGTGTATCAGGCATCTACTTCAGAGCTGTATGGCTTGGTGCAAGCCGTTCCTCAAAGTGAGACCACTCCGTTTTACCCGCGCTCGCCTTATGCCGTAGCTAAAATGTATGCTTACTGGATTACTGTAAACTACCGCGAAGCTTATGGCATGTATGCCTGCAACGGAATACTGTTCAATCATGAATCGCCTATTCGCGGAGAAACTTTTGTAACCCGCAAGATTACCCGCGCTACAGCTAAGATTGTATTGGGCATGCAGGAAAAACTTTTTCTGGGTAACCTCAATGCGCAACGCGACTGGGGACATGCCAAAGACTACATAGAGGCCATGTACCTCATTTTACAACAACCTCAACCGGAAGATTATGTAATTGCTACCGGAGTAACCACACATGTTCGCGACTTTGTGAAAATGGCATTCGAAGATGTGGGTGTACAACTTGAATTTAAAGGAGAGGGAGCAAATGAAAAAGGTATAGTAGCCGGCTTTGATAAAGCACGTATGGAATACCTGCAAATTTCACCCGATAAACTAAAAATAGGACAAGAAGTAGTTTCAGTTGATCCTCGTTACTTCCGCCCTACGGAGGTTGATTTGCTCATAGGCGACCCTACCAAAGCACAAACCAAATTAGGCTGGAAACCCAAATACGATTTACCTGCATTGGTAAACGACATGATGAAAGGTGACCTAAAGCTGATGAAGAAAGATAAGTACCTGCGTGATGGCGGTTACAAAACCTTAAACTATTTCGAATAGTAATCATTTCATTTTCCTGACCGTTTTACATGAAATCTAACTCGAAAATATTTGTTGCCGGTTACCGCGGAATGGTGGGTTCTGCCGTGTACCGCAAATTGCAACGTGAAGGGCATACCAACATTGTTGTGCGCAGTTCTGCTGAGCTTGACCTGAGAGATGCTGCGGCTGTGGAAGCCTTTTTTACTGAGGAAAAACCTGAATATGTTTTTTTAGCTGCGGCCAAAGTGGGCGGTATTATTGCCAACAACACCTACCGTGCTGATTTCATTTATGAAAACCTGATGATTCAAAACAACGTGATTCATCAAAGTTACAAACACGGGGTAAAAAAACTGATGTTCTTCGGTTCATCCTGTATATACCCCAAGATGGCTCCCCAGCCATTAAAAGAAGAATCGCTACTTACCGGCTTGCTCGAACCTACCAACGAGCCTTATGCCATTGCCAAAATAGCGGGCATCAAAATGTGTGAGGCCTACCGCGACCAATACGGTTGCAATTTTATTTCAGTAATGCCCACCAACCTTTACGGTTACAATGACAATTACCACCCGGAGAATTCACACGTGTTGCCTGCACTCATCCGCAGGTTTCATGAAGCCAAACGTGACAGCAAAAATGAAGTGACCATCTGGGGTACCGGTGCACCTTTGAGGGAGTTTTTATTTGCTGATGATTTGGCTGATGCAGCCTACCTGCTGATGCAGGTGTACAACGAAAAGCAATTTGTGAACATTGGCAGCGGTGAAGATATTTCCATCAAAGACCTGGCTGATTTGGTCAAACACATTATCGGCTTTAAAGGTGAACTGGTGTTTGATACCACCAAACCTGACGGTACACCGCGCAAGCTGATGGATGTAAGTAAACTCAAACAAATTGGCTGGATGTATTCCACTTCATTGGAGAAAGGCATACACTTAGCTTACGAGGACTTTTTAAGTAAGGGTTTAGGGTAAAACAAAAAGTTCACACTTACTCTTCAAAAAATAGTTTCAAATCTATTTTATTCATAGTTTTAATTTTTGTTGCACGATATAGTGAGTGATATTTAGAAATGGGGAATCTAATAAATACTACCCCGTAACTGATACACCCTGCTGGCATCTAAGCGCAGCAGGATAAAGAGCAACACCGTAAAGCTGATGAGCGATGAACCACCGTAGCTGAAAAACGGCAAGGGTATACCAATTACAGGCAACAAACCAATGGTCATTCCTATATTAATGGTGAAGTGAAAGAAAAGTATACTGGCTACGCAGTACCCGTAAATGCGGTTAAAACGGTTGCGTTGCCGCTCAGCAATAACAATCAATCGTACAAAAAGAACAATGAACATCACAATCAAAACTGATGAGCCGACAAAACCATACTCCTCACCCACTGTACAAAAAATAAAATCGGTGCTTTGTTCCGGTACAAAGTTAAATTTGGTTTGAGTGCCCTCTAAAAATCCTTTACCCAACAAACCGCCCGAGCCAATCGCAATTTTTGATTGGTGTACGTTGTAACCCGCTCCTTTCAAATCCACCTCTTTCCCCAACAATACATTTACCCTTTGCTGTTGGTGCGGTTGCAATTTGTAAAACAGGTAATCTATTCCTTTGATTAATCCTATGCAGGTAATGAGTACTGCTGCAACCAACAGCATTCCCTGTTTGGAGGCCCGCAATAAAAATACAGCTAACAGCGCTAAGCCGATTAGAATGTAGATGAGTACATTGGATGGAACTACCAGCGCGAGTACAGATATAATTCCCAGAGCTAGTCCTATAAATAGAATCCAACCCGGCAAACCTTCTCTGTACAATACAAAAATAAAGGAGCAGTATACCAAAGCTGAACCGGTATCATTCTGCGCCAGAATTACTGCCATAGGCAACATAATAATGGCTGCCACATACCACCAATGTTTTTTATCTTTTAAACTAAAGTCAAAATGACTCATGTATCGGGCCAGTGTGAGCGCGGTAGCAAACTTGGCAAACTCAGCCGGCTGCAAACGGAAGCTGCCTATTTCAAACCAGGCATGTGCCCCTTTTACTTCTTTACTGAAAAACAATACGGCAATGTTCAACACAATCATCAAACCATACAGGCCGTAAGAAAATGCATAGAAGAATTTATCATCTACCAGCATAATCATTAACGCAATAAATGCGGAAATGCCTATCCAGATAAGTTGCTTACCGTAGCTTTGTGAAATATCAAAAATACTGGCATGATCGGCCTCGTAAACTGCCGCATAAATATTTATCCATCCTGCCAAAACAAACAGGAAATAAATGAGTAGTGTAAGCCAATCAATGTGCTGGCTTTGCAGCTGACTTTCCTGCTTCATCGGTTACTGGTTTGGGGTGAATCAAATCGGCTTTCACCATACGCTCTTCGAGCCATGCACGTGTGATGGTATCCGTTAAATATTTCTCAATCATCAGGCTCGCAATAGGTGCTGCCCACGTGGCTCCGAACCCTGCATTCTCCACTACTACGGCTATGGCAATTTTAGGATTATCGCGTGGGGCAAATGCAAAAAATACCGAGTGATCTTTACCGTGCGGGTTTTGCGCAGTACCTGTTTTTCCGCACACTATAATGTCTTTCATCATGGCTACACGGGCGGTGCCCCGTTCCACCACATCCTGCATGGCGTCTACAATAATTCCGTAGTAGCCGGTATCAACCGTAGTGTAGTGGCGCTTGGTATACTCCGGTCGGTTGAGTTTGGTTCCTTCAATAGCTTTTACAATGTGCGGGGTAATGTAATAGCCGCGGTTGGCCAATATAGCGGTAACGTTGGCCATCTGTAAAGGTGTTATACCCAACTCTCCTTGTCCTATACCCAATGAAATGGTTGTGGAAGATTTCCAATGGTAACGACCGTAAATTTTATCGTAGTACTCAGGCGATGGTACGTTGCCCATCCCTTCTCCGGGTAAATCAATGCCCATGCGTTGTCCGAGTCCGAAACTCATTACGTGTTCTCTCCACTTTCTATAAGCCGCTTCTGAGTTGGGGTAACGTTTGTTGTCAATTACTGAACGGTACACATTACAAAAATAGGCGTTACAGGAAACCGCAATACCCGGACGAAGCGGTAAAGGAGAAGAGTGCGGGTGACAACCCACTTTAATGCTTCCCATGCGGTAGCCACCACCACAATAGTAACTGGTGTTCTCATTAAGCACACCTTCTTTCTGGCCTATCAGTGCCATAATAATTTTAAAGATAGAGCCCGGTGGATAGGGTGCGGCAATGGGTCTGTTAAACAAAGGTTTTTGAGGGTCGCGCAACAGACGCATGTAATTGTTTCCGCGTTCACGACCTATAAACAAATTGGGATCGTACGTGGGATTACTAATGAGCGCAAGTATTTCTCCTGTGGAAGGTTCAATGGCCACCACACTACCCCGTTTATTCTGAATAAGTTTTTCACCGTACTCCTGCAACTGGTGGTCAAGTGTCGTAGTGATGTTTAATCCGGCAACTGAAGCGGTATCAAACAAACCGTCTTTGTACCTGCCCTGCGTTCGGTTGTGTACATCAACCAAAACATATTTGATACCCCGTGTTCCGCGCAGCACATCTTCATACGAGCGCTCTATGCCGCTTACTCCGTAATAATCGCCCATGCGGTAATAGCCACTCGATTGTTCAATAATTTTATCGGTTACCTCACCTATGTAACCCATTACGTGAGCGGCATTGTTGTACACGTATTTTCTATCGGTGCGTGTTTCTACGTAAAAGCCCGGAAAGTCAAAAAGCTTTTCCTGAAAGGCAGCATAAACCGGTATAGTCAATTGTTTCTCAAAAACTGATGCCCGGTAACGCGAGTAACCTTTGCTGTTTTTTATTTTAGTGAACCTGCGTATAAATTCTTCTTTGGTAATACCCAATACGTCACAAAAACTGTTGGTGTCTAAATCTTTCAACCGCTCAGGCACTACCATTAAATCATAAATGGCATCGTTGTAAATGAGTAGTTGTCCGTTGCGGTCATACACCAATCCACGGGCGGGGTATACCACCACCTCATTGAGCACGTTGTTGCGCGCAAACTGCACATAGGTTTCATCCACTACCTGCAACCAGAACAGGCGCAGCAAAAAGATGAGACCTATGGTAACAAATATGATGTATAACGTAACACGTTTGGATGCTGCATCAATCATCGGAAGGTTTTACGGTAAAGAATAGGAACTGTGCCAGAATTATCATCAGCAAACTTACTGCTGAGCTGTATAACACGCGTTGCATGGTGGCAAAAAATTCTTTGGTGCTGTATATCTCCAGAAAGAAAAGCGAACAATGGTGTACAAAAATAAGTGAGGCAGCATACGTAAAGAACCATATAAAACCCTTGTTGGCAATGTTGGGTTCAATGTTGGCATCAAAATCTTCTTTATTGAGTGAAGCAGAAAGTATACGCGGACGAAGGTATCCCAGCAGGGTGGTAGCAAACATGTGTATACCCACTGTGCTGGAGAACATATCCATTACGGCACCTAATAAAAAACCTATAACCAGACTTTGCCACTTAGGCACGTTTACCTTCAACATCATCAACAGCAATATGTAGATGTACGGGTTAACATAGGACGACAGGTTGACGTTGTTCACGATAAGCACCTGAACAAACAACAACAGTATCAACCGTAGCGTATGTTTCAGCAGCTCATTGATCATCGGGAAGTTTTATTTTAGTGAGTATCTCCAGCGAGTCCATCTCTTCCTTGAAAAAATTATTGATGATGTACACCGAAGTGAGGTTGCTGAAGTTGGTGGACATGCGCACTTTAATGGTGTGAAAATTATCTCCGGCTTCCAGACTGTGGGCCTGTACTTCGCCTACCGGTATGTTCTCAGGAAATATAGTAGAGTAACCGCTGGTTACTATCTTTTTCCCGTTGGCCACCTGCACGTGTTTATTTACATCATAGAGGCGACACACTGTAGGATCATTTCCATCCCACACCAATGAACCGAAGGCATTATCATCCGCAATTCGCGCACTTATTTTAGCATTGCTATTTAAAACAGAAAGTACCGTACAAAAATTTTCGGAGGTAGCCATCACAATACCTACTATACCGTTGTCGCAAATTACACCCATCTGGGTTTTAACCCCGTGGGCCGCTCCTCTGTTCAGCGTAATGTAGTTGTTGCGTTTGTTAATGGAGTTGTTGAGCACTTTGGCTGCGATATAGGTATACTGTTGTTTGTAAATGGTATCGTTAACTTTAAAGTCTCTTATCTCGTTATTGTAATACGAAGTAAACAACTCTGATCGCAACCGGGCATTCTCCAGTTGTAGGCTGTCATTAATCTGCCGGAGCCTGAAATACGATTTAAAGTTGGCTACCATGCTGTAAGCCTGTCCTGAAACTCCGTTGGAAAAATTTATGAAACTGGCACGCTGATATGTGTTGTACTGATAAATCAGATACAACGAAAAAAATTCCAGCACCAGAAAAAGGATGAAATTGTAATACTTGTATAGAAAAACAATGATGTTTCTCATGCAACGGAAGTGCGCATTAAGTCATGAGATTTTTGAACACGTGCAGGTTTTTTAAAGCAATACCTGTTCCGCGTACAACTGCTCTCAGCGGGTCTTCGGCTACATGTACCTGCAGTTTTGTTTTTGCAGAGATTCGCTTGTCCAATCCGCGCAGCAACGCACCTCCACCGGTAAGGTAAAGGCCGGTTTGGTAAATATCTGCCGACAATTCAGGTGGTGTTAACTCCAAGGCACGCAATACCGCTTCTTCAATTTTGGTAATGGATTTATCGAGTGCCTGAGCAATTTCGCTGTACGATACTTTAATCTGCTTGGGCAAACCCGTCATCAAATCTCTTCCGTTTACTTCATAATCAGCCGGAGGATTTTCTAATTCAGACAAAGCCGCTCCTACTTCAATTTTAATTCGCTCTGCACTGCGCTCACCAATCAACAGGTTGTGTTGCCTGCGCATGTAATCTACAATATCATCGGTAAACTCATCTCCCGCCACACGTATGGACTGGTCGCACACAATACCGGCCAATGCAATTACAGCAATCTCCGTTGTACCACCGCCAATGTCAATCACCATGTTACCCATTGGTTCAAACACATCTATGCCAATACCGATTGCGGCTGCCATAGGCTCATGAATCAGGTAAACTTCTTTGGCTCCGGCACGTTCAGCAGAATCTTTTACCGCGCGTTTTTCCACCTCTGTAATGCCCGATGGAATACAAATAACCATGCGCAACTGCGGATTGAACAATTTATTTTTGGTACTGATCATTTTAATCAGCCCTCTGATCATGTGCTCGGCAGCGTTAAAATCAGCAATAACACCGTCTTTCAACGGACGAATGGTTTTGATATCCTCGTGTACCTTACCATGCATTTGCATGGCCTGGTTACCCACAGCAATTACGTTTCCGGTGGTGCGGTTAATGGCAATAATAGACGGTTCGTCTACCACCACCTTGTCTTTATGTATAATCAGCGTATTGGCTGTACCTAAGTCAATAGCTAATTCCTGCGTCAAAAAAGTGAAAACACTCATGCTGTAATTTGGAAAATGATGATTTGAAAAGCGTACGCAAATTACGTGTTTTAAAAGCAAAATAACGGCCCGTCAAAAAATAATTTACACCAGAAATCAACATTTACATCTCAACTCTTTTAAAGCAAAACAAAGCCTAAACCCTGTTTCTGCCGAAAATCGTTATTTTTGTTTCCCTTTATGGTTTTAAATCAGCAAACACTTGCCCAGCCACTGTTGGATGATCAACGCATCAGCCGTTTGAAAAATACAGATGAAGACCATGCATTTTACATTGAAATGGTGGAACTGTTTGAACTGCGTACCTCTGAGCTTATTGAGGAGATTTCAAAAGAAATAAACGGGGAGAGAAAAGATATAAAACCTCAGCTGCACAAGTTAAAGGGTATCAGTTTCTCTTTAGGTGCAAACCGATTGGCAGAGGTTTGTAAAGAACTGGAGGTTATAGCTGAGCAAGGAAATATTGACCCCTCTGTTGTGGGTTTGCTCACTGAAACCATTAATGCAACACTTGCCGCACAAAAGGCACAGCTTTAATGCAACGCGGCAATCCGCTCTACCACACTCACTACTTTATCTGTTGCCCCTGATTGTGAAAGTACAAAATGTTTGCATGCCTGTGATGCCTGCCGGTACTGTTTATCAAACCTACCAAGCACGTTGAGTGTATGTTCCAGTTCTTTGTATGTATGTACCTCAAATGCTCCACCTGCCTTGCACAACGCAGCTGCTTCCCAAAACTTGTTGTGTTTAGGGCCAAAAATAACCGGAAGGCCGAAGGCGGCAGCTTCCAGAATATTGTGTAACCCTTTACCAAATGCACCGCCCACTATGGCTATATCGCCATACCGGTAGGCCCTGGCCAGTAAACCGATGCTGTCTATAATGAGTACGTTAGCCGTTGAGGAATTATTGATTTCACTGAATAAAACGGCCTCCGGAAAGAGACTTTGAATCTGCTGAATGTGTGCCGCACTAATGTCATGTGGTGCTATAATCAGTTTAACTCCCGCGGGTTGGTGTTTTACCCACCACTGCTGTAGCCACTTCTCTTCTGTTGGCCATGAACTTCCGGCTATTACAATCCTGTTGCCTGATTTGAATTCTTCCAGTTGTGGTATGCTTTCAGCCGCTGTAGTGGTTTGTATCACACGGTCAAAACGGGTATCTCCGCTAAAGTGTACCTCGTTTAGGTTCAAGTGTCCGGCCAACAACAACGACTCCTCATTCTGCACAAAAATGGCCGTAAACTTCCGCAGAAAACCGGTAAAAAAACTACCTGCTAACGGATGAAAAAATAACTGCGACTCCCGAAAAACAGCCGAAAGTAAAAACAACGGAATGTTGCGCTGCCGTATAGCATTGATGTAATGCAGCCAGAATTCATACTTGACAAAAAACACCATCTGCGGCTGTACCAAATCTAAAAATTCAGCAGCATGGGTTGCGCTGTCATTGGGCAGGTAAAAAACATAGTCACACAACTCATCCTGCTTTTTTATGTTGTACCCTGATGGTGAAAAGAAGGTGACAAAAAACCGGTAGTCGGGATACTGAGAACGCAAGCGCAACATTACAGGCTTGCCCTGCTCAAACTCACCTAATGAAGCGAAATGAAACCAGATGCGTTTTTCTTTTTTGCCTTCCAGTTGTTGCGCTATACGGGGGAGTAAATCAACGCGTCCGTTTATAAAATCACGGGCTTTGTCAGAAAACAGAGCCGCCAGTTTAACCAGCAAAAAATATCCCTGTGTACCTATATTGTAAAGCAGGAACCACATGAATTAATAGAATATGTACTCGTCAGTTTTTGAAGAAGGGTAGATGGGAATAATCCAGCCAAATCTCACACCGCCCAACATATCCATGCGTTTTTGAGTATCCTGTGTGCGGGTGTCGTAGTTCCAGTCCCTGCGGCTTTGCGTAAAGCCCTGCATCAGGTTATAGCCTACATAAAAATTAATAAACTTCTCTCTGTCTAAATAATAAAACCCTACAAATTGATTCAGAGTCAACCCGTTGGTGAGACGGTCATACCCCTTGCGCTCTTCTTTGTCCAGCAAGGGAACGTTATTATCCGGCACGGCAATTCTGATTTTGTGCTGCATAAAACCCACCCCACCTGAAACCATAATGCCTGAATTGCGGTTGCGTTTAAACACAGGAAACACCTTTCCGCCTTTGGCCAAAAGAAAATACCCACGCTGGCTGATGGTAATGTTTGAATACGCTCCGTTGATACCGATAATGCGGTAATCGCTGTTGCGCAAACTATCTAAAATACCGGTCTCTTTTACATCGCCTCCGAACATAAAGGCTCCCTCTATGCCGTAAAAGAAATTTTTCTTGTCTTTAAAAAATGAACCGAACCCGATGGCTGAGTTGTTGCCGAAACGTTTAGCCATATCCGCTGAAGGAACCTGGTAATCATATGTAACCTGCAAATTCACCACCCTGCGTATTTCATCGGGTCTGAATTTGGCTTTATCTTCAACCGGTTTGGGTGCGGCAGGTGCCGGAGTTTGCTGTGCCTGTGTGAACACTGCAACCAATGAAAAACATATAACTGAAATAAGCTTTAAACGCATAAACGGGTTTTAGGGCTCAAATTTACGTGTTTCTGCGGGTTATTTAATCTGTATAACCATATTCAGAATATATTTGCGCTTAAACTTAGCTTCAGGAACAGATGGACAAAATCCAAATGGTTAATCTTACGGACCAGCACAAAAAAATTCAGACTGAACTGAATGAAGCTATTCAGGGGGTAATAGCAACCAGCGCTTTTATTAACGGACCTGAAGTAAAAGCATTTGCCGCTGAACTGGAACAATACACCGGAGCCAGCCATGTAATTCCCTGTGCCAACGGTACCGATGCTTTACAAATAGCCATGATGGCATTGGGACTTCAACCCGGTGATGAGGTAATTGTACCAGCCTTTACGTATGCTGCTACTGCTGAGGTGATAGGGCTTTTGGGATTAACCACCGTAATGGTGGATGTGAACCCGCACACGTTTAACATAGAGGCTGATACCCTTGCCAAAGCCATTACCCCTAAAACAAAAGCCATTGTGCCCGTTCACCTGTTTGGCCAATGTGCCGATATGGAAAATATTTTACAACTGGCCGAAAAGCATCACCTGTATGTGATTGAAGATACAGCACAGGCCATTGGTGCAATGTATACGTTCAGTAACGGTACACAAAAACAGGCCGGCACCATGGGCACCATAGGCACCACTTCTTTTTTCCCTTCCAAAAACCTGGGCTGCATGGGGGATGGTGGTGCACTGTTCACCAATGATGAGACACTGGCTCAAAAAATAAAAATGATTGCCCACCACGGTCAGTCTGCTCTATATTTACATGAGGTAGTAGGTGTTAACTCCCGCTTAGACTCCATTCAGGCGGCTGTGTTGCGGGTAAAGCTGCGGCACCTTAACGCTTATAAAGAAGCAAGGCAAAATGTGGCCGCTGTTTATGACGGAGCATTTGCTCAACACCCTAACTTGAAAATACCCGCCCGAAAAGCCAACTCCACACATGTTTTTCACCAATATACTTTGCAGTTGTGTGGCATTAACCGGCAAGAAATCAGGGATTTTCTGGCAGAGAAACAAATTCCTACTGCGGTGTATTACCCCATTCCCTTGCATTTTCAAAAAGCCTACGAAAGTTCACGGTACCCTAAAGGGAGTTTACCAACAACAGAAATTTTATGTACCTGTGTATTATCTTTGCCCATTAGTACTGAGCTTTCAGCTGAACAGCAACAGTACATTATAGAAAACATTTTAACCTTTTGCGCCACAAAACACCAATAACTAACTGATTTATAGAAGATGAAAATTGCTATTGTAGGAACAGGATATGTAGGACTGGTTACCGGAACCTGTTTGGCTGAAACCGGAGCTGATGTTATTTGCATTGACATTGACACGAAAAAAATAGACAACCTTAAAAAAGGAATTTTGCCCATATATGAACCCGGACTGGAAGAAATGGTAAGCCGCAATGTGCAAAAAGGCCGCTTACATTTTTCAACCAATTTGGGCGAAAGCATTCAACATGCTGAGGTGGTATTCATTGCAGTAGGCACCCCTCCCGGTGAAGACGGCAGTGCCGATTTAAAATATGTACTGGCTGTGGCTACTGAAATTGGTAAAACCATGAACCACCATTTGGTAGTGGTAACCAAAAGTACTGTACCCGTGGGAACTGCTGAAAAAGTGAAAAGTGCCGTGGCTGCTGCTCTTAAAGAGCGCGGTGCCGATATTCCTTACGATGTGGCTTCTAATCCTGAGTTTTTGAAAGAAGGTGCAGCCATTGACGATTTTATGAAACCTGATCGTATTGTGGTAGGTGTATCGTCTCACAAAGCCGAAGAAATCATGCACCGCCTGTACAAACCTTTTGTACTAAACGGTCATCCCATTATTTTTATGGATATCCCTTCGGCTGAGATGACCAAGTATGCCGCAAATGCTATGCTGGCTACCAAAATCAGTTTTATGAATGACATTGCCAACCTGTGTGAAATTATGGGTGCCGATGTAAACCTGGTGCGCAAAGGCATAGGCAGCGACCCGCGCATTGGTAATAAATTTATTTATCCGGGCATTGGTTACGGAGGTTCTTGTTTCCCTAAGGACGTAAAAGCACTGGTGAAAACAGCTGCTGAAAACGGACACCGCATGCGCATTCTGGAAGCAGTAGAGGCCGTTAACGATGACCAAAAATCAGTGTTGTTTAACAAAGTGATGAACCGCTTTGCAGGCAATATAGAAGGCAAAGTATTCGCCATGTGGGGACTTTCTTTCAAACCCAAAACCGATGACATGCGTGAAGCACCTTCATTGGTGATTATCGAAAAACTTTTAGCTAAAGGTGCCAAAGTAGTGGCTTACGATCCTGTGGCCATGCACGAAGCCAAACATACGCTGGGCGATACCGTAGCTTTTGCAGACAATGAATACGACACCTTAAAAGGTGCTGATGCTTTATTGATTATTACAGAATGGCCGGAGTTTCGCTCACCCGATTTTAAACAAATGGGTGCCCTGCTCAACAACAAACTTATTTTTGACGGACGTAACATTTACGACTTAGCCGAAATGAACGAAAACGGATTTGAATACTATTGCATAGGAGTAAAAACAGTATAAAACATGGCCAATAAACGCATACTCATTACCGGTGCTGCCGGATTTTTAGGCTCTCACCTGTGTGACCGCTTTATTAAAGAAGGTTACGATGTTATTGGCATGGATAACCTGATTACCGGTGACCTCAAAAACATTGAGCACCTTTTCAAATTAAAAGAGTTTGTTTTCTACCACCATGATGTAAGTAACTTCATTCATGTACCGGGGCACCTCGATTATATTCTCCATTTTGCCTCACCGGCCAGCCCTATTGATTACCTTAAAATTCCTATACAAACCTTAAAGGTGGGTTCTTTGGGAACACACAATTGCCTCGGGTTAGCCTTAGCCAAAAAAGCCCGCATATTGGTGGCCTCTACCTCTGAAGTGTATGGCGACCCGCTGGTACACCCGCAAACCGAAGAGTACTGGGGCAATGTAAACCCCGTGGGTCCGCGTGGCGTGTATGATGAGGCCAAGCGTTTTCAGGAGGCTATCACCATGGCCTACCACACCTACCACGGAGTAGAAACACGCATCATACGTATTTTTAATACCTACGGCCCGCGTATGCGACTGAATGACGGACGTGTGTTACCTGCATTTATAGGACAGGCTTTGCGCGGTGAAGACCTCACCATGTTTGGCGATGGCTCACAAACACGTGCCTTTTGTTATGTGGATGATTTGGTGGAAGGCATTTACCGCTTGCTGATGAGTGATTACGCTCAACCGGTAAACATTGGCAATCCCGATGAAATTACCATCAAAGAGTTTGGTGAAGAAATTTTAAAACTTACCGGAGCCCAGCAAAAACTTATTTCACTCCCTTTACCTACTGACGACCCTAAGCAACGCAAACCCGATATTACCAAAGCCAAAAACATTTTGGGCTGGGAACCTAAAGTAAGCCGTGCCGAGGGTTTAAAAATTACCTACGAATATTTTAAAAGCCTGCCCAAAGAAGATCTATACAAATACGCCTACCCGAAAGAGTTTGCGAAGAAGTAGGAACTTTGAGTGACCCGCTGATACCAGTTTTGGTATAGAGTCGAGTGCAATAACTTCCCAAACTTATAAATGGAAAAGACTGCCATCTGGCAGGGGAGGGTTTAAACCCTCCCCGACTCTTATTTTTTTACCGGTACAGGCAACTCAATGCTGAATAACCAGCTTCTGTTTGCTACTGAATTCGTTGGTTAGCACTTCTACTATATACACGCCATTCGCAAGTTGAGCAATGTTGAGTTGCGACTCACCTGATGTGAGCTCTTCCTTCAGAAGCAATGCGCCCGTTAAGCTGTAAATGTGAACGGTTCCGTTTTGGCGTGTTGTGCCGGGCAAATGGATGTTCATTTTTCCTGATGCAGGGTTGGGGTACATTTGAAATGTGGCCTGCAATTGTTCACCTATGGAAGATGTTCCGCTGAAGCTGAGGTTATCGAGGTACACTATTGATTGCGGGTGTTCTATATACACACCTGTTACAATAAGAATGGTGGCCGAATCGGGCACGGCAGATGTGGTGTACGACATGGGAATTTGCAGGGCTGTCCAGTTGGAAATGGTATCGGTGGTGCCGAATACGGGATTGCCGATAACTGTTCCGTTTTTGTAAAAATACACCTGTATAATCATGGTGTCGCCACCATAAGGCAGGTATTTGTAATAGAGGTTAAGGTAAGCCGGGCGTGTGCTCATGGGGAAGGCAGGCTTAGGAATCCAGTTAACCATTTTATCATGACCGTCATTGCTGATGGCTACACCCCGAACACCATTAGTGGTATCTGCCTGTATTTTGAGCGAGAATTGCCCGGTGCCCGATGGAAAATTATCGTTGTTTTTGCTCAAAGAGTACGAATACGTCTGACAACTTCTGGGCAACGACCCGTTCCAGCCATCGGGTTTTTGGTACACGTTAACTGGCGGTGCGCAACTGTCATCTGAATAGTTTTCCCACTGCTCAAAACCACCGTTGGGAATTTGTGCATACACACCCATGCTGCAGCAAAACAATACAAAAGTAAAAATCCATGTTTTCATTACCGATTGTCAGTGTTTCTCGTGCTGACTCCGCACGTTTAAGCAACAAAGTTACCATTCACCTCTGCCGGCTTTCCTGATAAAATACAGGTGCATGTATGACTTATCTCATACGTGTGTATGGTGCGAAATGACATTTGGTGAAAGAGAGTGTTGCAACTTAGCGCAGCGATTTCACGAACAAAGTGAATAAACGTAAAATAAGATAGTACTTGTTACATCAGATTATTTATAAGGGCGGGATCTAATTTTTCCGGCAAATAGCTAAACAGCAGGGTTAGGAAGCCTGTTTAACGCACCAACTGCAAGGTGCCACTAATCTGGTATTTGCGTCCCAATTTATCTGTTACGGTAGCAAGATAGCTATAAACATCAGGCAATGCCGCTTTGTTGTGGTAAAGGCCATCCCAGCCAGTATCACCTTCATGTGCAGTGTATATTGACTGCCCCCAACGGTTGTAAATTTGCATGGTACGGCCAGTGATATTTTCTCCTACCAGATCAAACACATCATTTATCCCGTCATCATTTGGTGAAAAAGCGGTGGGAAAATAAAAGTCGCCTTCGCATATCGTTTCCTGTACTCGCACATTAAATGAATCGCTGAAACAACTGTTGTAAACAAGGGCCTTATATATGCCGCTGTCATTTACCTCAATGGAATAGCGCGTACTGCCTGTACTCCATAAAATCCCGGTTGTATTGCCTTCGCTGTATGACAGGGTGAGGGAGCGTTCACTACAAAATGAGGTGTCGTATGACCGCACAGCGGGAGGTTGAATAAATACATAGTTTTGCCTTTCAAAATAGATACAGCCGGAGGTATCTATCACCTGTAAGAATATAGTGGTATCTGTAGATATGCTGATGGAGTCACTGTTAGCGACATTGTTCCAACTGTATGAAGCAAATGCTTCTGTGGTTTTTAATGTAACGGGTATTCCGCTGCACAAGATTGCTGCATTTTTTTGAATAAGGTTCTGTTTGATTGAACAATCAAAGGCAGTAAAGAAAACATCACCTGATGTGCCTCCTAATCCGTCATTCAATTGCTTGCTGATGGCATTTGTACTGGTATAGTAATCGGTGCTCCGTGTAGTACCCGTTATCCAATTGGTTGTGCCGTTATTCCTAATCATTAATGGAAAATCATCCTCTGATTTCCCCAGATATGTTGCCCATCTGGGTTTAAAATCATATCGCAAATTGAATATAAATGCATCTATCAAACCATTATTTAGTTTTTGAAAAGCATTAGGATTGGTTTGTATCACATTCTTTTTCTCATAGAGCAAAACAAGCAAAGAAGAGTCTGTTGCAATGATTTCACGGGCTCCGATATCATTGTTAACAAATCCATTAATCGCCCAAGTTTTATCCAGTTTAAAATCGGGTGTAAATGCATGCACTACTATGGCCGTATTGCCGGTTGATAAGATACTTTCAGGTATAGGTTTGTAGCTATCAAGATTATTGGTTTTGCCAAGAATGTATAGCGTATTATTTCGGCCTAATTTTAACGATTCCGGAATATCATTTGGATGAAAAGGGAGTGGCGCAACATAATTTATTCCGAAGTTATTTTTATTGATGCTGATAGTGTAGGCTAATTTGTTTTGTAATGAACGATCAAAAGGATTGTTTCTTTCTGCAATATCATTAGATGAGGTTCGAAGTAAAAAGTGGATATGGTTATTCCCATCAACTGAAATATCTGCAGCATCCTCCCAGCCGCTTCCTCCAAAGTAAGAAGAATAAAGCAAGTTGCCTGATTTACTTATGCAAGCAATAAACATTTCGTCACTGGTATTGGGCACATCTACAGGATTGTGAATAGGTTGATACGCATTGGCTGTGATTGGAATACCAATAAACGGTTGAGCGTTCGGATAGGCAATATCACCTCCCAACCATACATCTCCATCCTGGTCAATGGCTGCCACTGACGGATGGTCAAAACCATTTGAACTGATGGCTCTTGCCCATATAAAAACACCATTCGAGTCAAACTTAGCAATGAGTGCTTCGGCACCTCCTTTTAATATTCCAAAAGTATTGTCAGTGGTTACCGGCAAACCATTACCTATGTAAGATCCCAATACATACACGTATCCATTCTCATCATATACAATATTCCTTACATTTAATGAACTTAATGAATCGCCAGTTAAGTAAGTTGCCCAGGCAATAGTTTGATCAGCGTTTAGCTTGCATAAAACGCCTGATGTAAAAGGCGTACGTTTTTTAGGAAAGGCGGCATTGGGAGTTATAATGCTATCCTCATTATCCGTTGTATAGGTCAAAAACACAGCACCGGTTCGGGATGTGGCTAAATAAGATGCAGATTCTGTACCATAGCCCCCTGCATAACTGCTCCACTTCAATTGCTGGGCGTAAAGTGATGCAGATGCGCAACTGAGAACCATAAAAAATAATATACAATGGCGCATAGGGTTTTGATTAGCTTCACAAATGTAAACTCTGATTCAATATGTTAGGTGTAATTGTTTTGTAAAATTAAAACGTAAAGAAGATTTTAACTACCGACACAGTGGCAGGGAGGGGAGGGTTTAAACCCTCCCCGACTCATGCGTTTTACCTGTACAAGTAACTCAATGCTGAATAACCGGTTTCTGTTTGCTGTACTGGCACCCGCTCAAACCAATACCTCAGTTAATACAGCTCCTGTGGTTACCTCTTTTCCGTTTAACCAATCCATTTCATTGTCTGCTGTGAGTATAAGCGGCATTCGTTTTTTGGAGTTGTGAATTCGGGCCATTTGTTCATTGGCCTCGGTGGTAAGAATGGTAAATGTGGGTATAACCTCTCCTGTTTCCTTATCTACCCACTCGTTCCATAAACCACCAAAGGAGAACAGTTCATCCTCTCCAACACTTAGTTCATATTTCTGCTTTTTCTTTCCTTTCTCATCCAGCCATTGCCACTCGTAAAATCCATTGGCTAATACCAAACACCTTTTGCTTACATAACTGCGAAACGAAGGTTTCTCCTGAATGGTTTCCAAACGTGCATTGAGGGTATTGTTTTGTATGGTTCTGTCTTTGGCCCAGGAGGGTAACAAGCCCCAATTGAACAGTTGTATGGCACTTGAATCTTTATTGGTTATTACGGGCATGTTCGGGTGAGCAAACCCGTTGATGTAGTCTTGCGGTATGTACCTGAGTTCATCATCAAAACGTGCGTTGAAACGTTGTTTTAACTCTTTGGCCGATTTGCTTTGTTTGGTATAAAAACACATTATACGTTAATGGTTATGATGTCACTTAGTTGGGTGGTGTATTTGGGTGATAAACGTTGTTGTTTCATTTTCCATATCCGTTTTAAATCCTGTGAGGCTAATCTCACTTTTTGCTGACCGTACCAAGTGTTAATCACATCAACGGCTTTCATTAAAGGTATGTGTTTAGCATTGCTGTTCTCAAATATGTTCCACTGCTTTTCTGTTTCAGGTATAAAGTTAAAAACAATTACCCCGGCTTTTTTATAGTGGTACCCTTTTTTGAAAATCTTCTTTAAAGCCATGGTAGCAAACTTGGACAGTTCAATGCCTGAGTTGGTAGCATACGGTAAAGGCAACACAATGTTGCGTGAATACTGCGGTAAATCATGCCGGTGCGGGTTGGTATGAACAAACAGCATTAATGATTGGCAACAGGTTTTTTGCCTCCTCAGTTTCTCAGCACAGCTTACGGCAAAAGTAGATACCCGTTCCTGCAACTGTTCAAACTCAGTATAGTTTTGTTCAAATGAACGGGTGGTTGAAATGTTCTTTTTATCCTTTACCTCATCTATTTCCAGTACCGATTGTCCGCACAGTTCCCGCTTTAACCTTAATCCTACAATGGCCATGTGTTTCTTAATCCAGGTATCATCCATAGTTGAAAACTGAAGAGCATTTTTTACTCCCATGGTGTGCAGCCTTTTGGAATGCTGCCTGCCTATGCCCCACACATCTTCTACCTGTGTCCATTTTAAGGCTTTAATGCGCAATTCATCGCTATCAATGATATGAACACCGCCTGTTTGCTCTGGAAACTTCTTAGCTACCTTATTGGCTACCTTGGCCAATGCTTTGGTGGGCGCAATGCCTATGCTTATAGGAATGCCGGTACACTTGTGTACCCACTTTCTTATTTTGGTAGCGTACTCCTTCAAATTGTAGTAATCAAAACCTTTCAGATTTAAGAAGGCTTCATCAATGCTGTATATTTCTACATCCGGACAAAACTCACTCAACAGGGTCATTACCCTTGAACTCATATCTCCGTACAATTGAAAGTTGGCCGAGAATACATGAACGTTGTGTTTAGCAAACAACTCCTCGTATTCAAATGCCGGTGCGCCCATGGGTATACCCAATTTCTTAGCCTCATTGCTGCGCGCAATGGCACAGCCGTCATTGTTGGAAAGTACTACTATGGGTTGACCGTTTAAATCAGGCCGGAAAACCCGCTCGCAGGAGGCATAAAAATTATTGCAATCTACCAGGGCGTACATCAGAATTTTTTTATGATAAACGTAACTATGCCCCACACGATAAATTGATTCTCCTCGGTTATTTGAACGGGTTTAAAATTAGCATTGGCCGGTATAAGCCAGCACTCTTTGTTTTGCATGCGTACGGTTTTAATGGTAAAGCCACCATCTACGTAGCACAAAGCAATTTTGTTGTTCACCAAATCGAGGCTGCGGTCAATAACGGCAATGTCGCCTTCATTGATTCCTATGTCGCGCATGGAATCTCCGTTTACCCGCCCGTAGAACGTTGCCGATGGATTGCGCACCATGTACTCGTTCAAATCTATTTTGAGCTCCATAAAATCACCCGCAGGGGAAGGAAAACCTGCGTTAATACCCGTTTCAAACAGGGGCAGTTCTAAGGCAGTAGAAACATCAGCAGCAAAGAGGGTAATTTCAGGTTGGGGTTTGGTGTCCATAACAAGAGCGAATAAGGGACAACCAATTTACTTGGGTTGAACGTAAAAACGTGACGTAGCCGTGAAAATGTTTAAATTATAAATAGCTAATATTCAAGCTGTGATTTTTTCGGTTGAATCTTCAAGGTATATCTTAAACTCATCCACCCCATCGGCCATATCGTGCATGTCATTTCTACCGTATTCATCCCCGTAGTCTATAATGTTTGAATTCTCTGCGTGTTGCATAAAAGCCTCAGCTTGTTCAAGGCTTGCAAAAGGGCGCACCTTCATTTTACGGGCATCTTTTTTAAAACCGGTAAAGTGGTGTACAAAGTATCTGTTACCTTCCTGTACGGCTGTTTGAAGCAGTGCTTTGGTCAATAATTTCATACCGCAAGATATTAATCTTATGCAAAAACAGGTAAAATGGTGCTGAGCCGGTTATTGGTTTATTGGTTTTACTGAATAAGCAATGCCATCAAATTCAACGCCTTTTATTTGGTAATTGCCAATTACAATCGTTTGATTTAATTCAGGTAGAACACAAGTATAGCCCTCTTTTGCTAATTCATCTTTGTAGTAATTCACTGACCACTTGTCCTCATTCTTCAATTCACTTTTAGCATTATAAAGTTTTTCTAAAACAGGATTGAGTTTCATTTCAAACAAAAAAAGATTGTGAAATTCAATAATCAATTTTCTATGAGTAATTGTTTTTTTGTTTGAGCCGAATGTTTCCCTACAAAGCCAATCTATCATTTTGAATAGAAGTTTTTTTCTTGCTGATGTGTTGTTGCTGTAAATGGGATCGAACTTGCGATGAAAATCATCAGTAAGCCCTGTTACATAAAGTGGTTTTCCTATAAATATATTTTCAATCAAGTTGTATTCTTTAATCAGCGTATTGAGAAAAGCAATACCTTCATTCTTCATATTGCGGCCTTCAAAAACAGTTTCGTCATTGTCTTCAAATGAAGTAACAGCAATGTCAATCTCAAAGTAATCGCTTAATGCTGTGTAAAGCATCGAGTAATACTCTCGTTCCTGTGTGGTTTCATTGTAACATTTCATAAACGAAATGTAAACCTCAATAAAATCTTTATAGTTATATTTTGTTTTTATCATTTTGAAAAGCGATTATAGTTCCTCTTAAAAACTCATGGTCAATAAACTTGGCATAGTATGTCTATTCGTTACCAGGGTCTGCTGCTAAATTTAATTCTTCACTTTCAGGATACATTTTTATTATTTTACTTTCATCCGAAGCAGCACCAAAATCAACTTTTGGCAAGCTATTCACAATATCAACCGTTTGCACACTTACGTTGATGATGCTTAGTAGTAAATCCAAAATATATCTCGGATTTCCAACTTCTTTTGCCCAATCATTTGGGTCGTTTACAATACCGCTTTCTTTATGGGTAGTTACTTGATAGCGTTCCATAATCCATTCAATGGCTGATTTACCATTGACAATATATTCATAGGCCTTTGTAGGAATATTGCTGACTGTTATTTTGCTGTTGTAAAAAATGGTTTCTTTTTGGTCTTTCTTAGGGAAACGCATTTTTTCTACCGTATAAGTTTTGCCATCGTCACCAGCTACGTTTACATCAGGATATGGTGCAACAGTTTCATAATTTAAATGCAGCTCTGCTAATTGCCGACCAGCTTTGCTAAATGCCCAAAAATCTTTTACGTTTTCTACCAAGGGCAAACGCGGTAACATTTTCTTCAAATCGTTGGCAAAGGTTTCTCTGTATTCTTTGTTGTGTAAGAAGCCATACACGTAGTAAAAAATATCTTCTTTAGTTACGCTTTTGCCATATTGTTGTTTAGCTCTTTCTAAAATGAATTCACTTATAGCATCCCTACGAATGAAATCGTTTTTAGTATCTTCATCAAACATTCCCTTTTGATTTGATGAGTTTTCTTCATAATAATACAATGGGAAACATTGGGTGTCGCCATTATAATGGAAATTGGCTGCTCTATTTGTTATTAAAACTGCTAATCCATCATTTTCAGAAGATGAAGTACAGATGAGTAAATTTGAAATACCGACTTTTGGAAAAAGTTTGGAAAAAAGACTTGGACGTTCAATTAATGCTTTATTAAAATATAATAATTGTTTAAAGAATGGTCTATAAACGGCTTCAATAATATCCTTCTTTTCAAAAGAATGAGTTATTCCTTTTTCTAAATCTTTTTTTAAGTTTACAGACCAACTAATATTTTTGGGGTCTGAATCAATAAAGGTGCCTATATTTACTTTTATGTTTCTTTTATTTTCTAAAACTAGTTTAGATTTTTGTTCATTATAAAAATGAATCATTTTTATAATGTTCATTACAAGATTTGCATTTGAAGAGTTATAAACCCAAGCATCTCTGGCTGTATTGATACCTACAGCATTGGTATTAAAAAATGATTTTGTTTTTAAATCAAATTTTTTTTCAGGTTCTATTGGAATGAAATTACTAAAAGTATCAGTTCGTTCATTTAACCAATCTCCTTGATCGTTTGGCTTTAATGATATTAATGCTAAATCAGGATTTGTAAATGTTTTAAATCCCTGTACAATTTTTAGCTTTTCTTCTTTGTCTAAATAATTGCCTATGTCACGATAAAAAACTTTTGCTTTCTTATTTATATCAGAAGGATTTTTAACCAGTAACAAAATTGAAACAGGAGTTTTGGTTCCACTTCCGAAAACATTACCTTTTTCTTTTTTTCTTAATTCACCTTTTGTATTCGCATTTCCTCTTAAGTTGAAAACGTAAATAGAAGAGAATTCATTTTCGAGTGATTTACGAAATCCATCTGTACTATTACCCTCTAACCAACCAGCATTTGAAACAAAACAAATAATGCCACCTGTTTTATCTAAACGGTCAGTGCTCCAGCGAAATGCTTTTATATACGCATCATACAATGACCTACTTAATCCTGCTGAAGACTGATTTGCATAAGTATCTGCAATGCGTTTGTCAAGTTTTGGGTATTCTTGATTTTGTGCGTTATCATTTGCTGACTTTTGACCTATTGAATAAGGTGGATTTCCGATAATGATTCTTAGTGGTGCTTTCTTTTGTCTTTCAACACGATCAGAGTTTTTCTTCAACATTTCTTCATATTGTATTTCACCTTCTGTAGATTCGCTAAGTTGAAATGTATCGGTTAATACTATGCCATCAAATGAAGTGTAGTTTTCTTTTCCTACGCCATCATCTGGGTCGGGAGTAGCATCGTGATAAGCATTTTCAATGTTAATGGCAGCTATGTAATATGCCAACAACACAATTTCATTGGCATGCAATTCATCTTTGTATTTGCGTTCTAAATCTTTTATATCAATCAAACCGCTTTGTAACAAACGAACTAAGAATGTTCCTGTACCTGTAAATGGGTCAAGAATGTGAATGTTCTCATCAGAAATTGTACGGTCAAATTCTTTTTTCAGAATATCGTTTACCGAATGAATGATAAAGTCCACCACTTCCACAGGCGTATAAACTATTCCCAGTTTCTCCACCATTTTAGGGAAAGCGGTTTTGAAAAACTTATCGTACAATTCAATGATGATGCGCTGTTTCCCTTCGGCATTGTCAATGCCTTCGGCACGTGTTCGCACCGATTCATAAAAGCGTTGTAGTGTTTCGTCTTGTTCGGCTAAGTTACTGCCTTTTTCTAAAGACTCAATCATGCCTTGCATAGCTACCGAAACGGCATTGGATTTCACAAAGGAATAATCCTCAAACAAAGCATCAAATATTGGTTGCGTAATGATATGCTGAGCCAACATTTCAATGGCTTGTTCTTCATTGATGCTTGGGTTAATGTTCTTTTGTAAACCAAGTAAGAACTTATCGAACGCGGCACGTTGGTCTTTCTTTTCGTTAATCAGGAAATTGATGCGTTCAATTTGTCGTTCGGCAATTATGGCTACATCTTTTGCCCATTGTTCCCAATACCTGCGGTCGCCTACCTTTTGAACCATTCGTGCAAAAACTACATCCTGTAATTGCTCGAATTGTAAGGCAATTTGCCTGCCTAATTCTTGCGTTGAATCGTTACTTTCAAAACCCTCCCTGCTTTTTTCTATGTAGTTACCATTTTCGTCAAACGATACTTCTGCACCCCCAACAATAATTTGGTTTGGTCTTTTCTTGTTGAGTTCAATCTTGTTTACTAACGCATTAAAACGGTCGTCATGTGCCCGTAAGGCATTCAATACCGTCCAAACTACTTTATAGCGTTCATTGTCATCCAAAGCATGTTCGGGTTCAACATCAGCTGGCACTACTACAGGAATGATAATATATCCGTAATTCTTACCCGGTGATTTACGCATTACACGGCCCACAGATTGCACCACGTCTACCTGCGAATTACGGGCAGATAGGAAAAGCACAGCATCTAACGAAGGCACATCCACACCTTCACTCAATACACGCACATTGGTAATGATACGGCATTCGTTACCGGGGGTATCTTCTTTTAGCCAGTTCAACATTTGGTCGCGTTGTGGTGCACTCATGGTTCCGTCCATATGTTGGGCCTCCACAGTAACCATTTGGGCTTTTTTTTCTTCAGGTAATGATTCTAGGTAGTTTGTAGATGCCAAGTTATAACTGGCTGCAATATTGGTTGAATTTGCTATGCTGCCACAAAAAGCAACTGCGCGTTTCATTGGGTGTTCATCACCTTCTACTTTTACAGCTTCGTTACCTAAAAATTGTTTTGATAAAGCGTTAACTGTGCCCAGAAGTTTAGTAAGGTCGTCTGTCTTTATTTCTGTTTCGCCATTACTTATCATCCTCTGTACAGCTGGTGGTACATCTTTATCGTTCAGCGTTAAAATGATTACTTTATAATCTGTTAGTAAACCTTTTTCAACTGCTTCACCAAATCCTATACGGTGGATTTCCTTACCGAAATGCTGCTCATCGTCCATTGACCAAAGTGGCACATCCTGTTTTGCTGCTTGAGATTTAACCTCCACGTTATACAAACGTGGGGTTGCTGTCATATACAGACGCTTTTTAGATTTGATAAAATCGCCATCATGCACTTTCACAAAAGCAGAATCATCCATTCCTGCTTCTGTATAACCAGTTGTACGGTGAGCTTCGTCACATATAATCAGATCAAATTCAGAAAAACCATTTTTCAATAAATTCTTCTGTGCTTTTGAAATTACTTCAATGGATTGGTAGGTTGAAAAAACAACCGTCATTCCACTGTTACCTTTGTCTTTGTAGTGCTGAAACTGTTTCAGGATATAACTTGAATCAGTTGATGCAGGCCAGGCTAAGTCAATCGTACTAGTTAAATCCTCATCAGTGTTTTTCTTTTTGGTGATTTCAGGATCAGAGCAAATGCAAATAGGGTTAATGGCTTCATCTGCTTGCGATGACCATTCCCTTAAAGTTTGCCCGATAAGCGCGATTGAAGGAACCAAAAACAATATTGTTCCTTTACCTTCTGTTAACTTCTCGGCAATTTTAAGGGAGGTCATGGTCTTGCCAGTTCCACAAGCCATAATTAAACGACCTCGTTCGTTTTCATTGAAGTAATCGCAAACCTTATCGCTAACCTCTATAACATGTGGGTAGAGTTTCTTCTTTTCTAAACGCGCACCTTCACCATGAATTCCGTTTTCCAGTTTTTCCCAATCAACACGGGCTTCAATTAAATCATGCAGATTTATTCTTGTTACTGGTGGATTTTGGTTTTTTATAGCTTCAAAAGCATTTGGACCCCATTTGTTAGTGGTGGAAATCCAAAGACGTTGCGAGAAGCGGGTTGTTTTTAAATTTTCTTCATCTTTGAATTCTCTGCTTGAAGTTGAAAGGAAACTATCAACGGCAGGTTTGTCAATTGTTGCTGTGTCTTGGTAGCATTTACATTGAATAGCCCAGTATTCGTTATGGTGTGTTACCGCCACCAAATCAATCCCAGTATCATGCCCTCCTAAATCCTTCATACCAGGGAACTCATTCCACATCCAAACTTTTTTAAATTGATTGGCATATTGTGGGTCTGTCTGTAAATACGCTTGCATTAAACGTTCAAAACGATCACCCTTATCTCTCTCGGAGAATGATATTTTGCGGTACTTTTCTAGTATTTTAATAAAACTCATGCGTACTTTTTCAGTTCACTAAGTTAATAATCTTGGTGATGCAATTGCAAAAATTGCTTAAAGGATTTTTATTTCTTTCAATTTCCTTTAACAACCTACATTAATGTTAACACAAAACCCCTTAATTAGCGTAGCTTATAGCTACGTTGAACTCTTTTTAAACCTTTGGCTACTCTGGCAAGCTGTTAATCAGGGTTAAGAGCAATGATGCCAAGTGCCTTTAAGCTTGCCCTGTGCGTTTGTAGCTGAAAGCTATAATAAAGAAAAGCGTAAGCGCAACCTACGCATAGGTGGGAGTGGTCGTTTGCTCCTTACTTCTAAATTATTTAGTTTTTCATTCTATTATCAATTTCTTTAGGGTCACTTTCATTGAAAAAAATATATGAAACATAGTTGAAACAATTTATAATTACTAATTCCAAAAGAAACGATAAGAGTGTTGCAATAATAATAATGTAAATTTTAAAAAATGTGTTGGGTTTAATAGGTAATATAATTTTAAATACTTCATAAGTTCCTACCATTGTGGAATTTTGAGTTTGTGCATAACTGGTATCACTTTTCAAATAAGTTTCAAATTTTTCTTTTTCATCTTTAATTCTATATTGAGAATTGTATATTAGGCTATCAACTATCGCCAATCTGTTATTAGTGTACCTATTTGTTTCTATGGAATTATTTTTTTGTATTTCATTAGCTTTAAGAATTGCTTGTTTAGTAAATTCTAATTTACTGGTGTCAATGATTTTAAATAGTCTTTCAGTATTTCTTTTTAAGCTTTTATTTATTCCACTATCAAACGTTTGGATTTTTTCCAATAACATATTTCTTTCCATGATCAATCTTAAATTTTCAGAACTATAAGATGTGTCAATTTTATTATATTCTATTGATCTCAACGTTGCAATTTTTTTTGTATTGTCAAGTCCCTCTGACACTTTTGCTAATCCAACAATAAAAGAGAAAATTAAGGCAATTGTTCTTCCAATTTTTAAAAACATCTTTAGATGTTGAGGCATTTCAACATTATAATATTCTATGAATCTATGCAGGTATATTGCAACACCCTTGAACGATTCTAATAAACAAACTGTTGCAAAACTCCATTTTTTTGAAAAATTAAATATCTCCTGTAAAAAAATAAATTCTAAATAGCCGACTACAAAAAGAGCCAATACCCCAATTATTAAATACAAATATTTAAAAATTTGGTAAATACTTGTTTTAAAAATTTTATTTGTATCCACTTATTTTTTTGAATTAATATGTTCGTGTGTGATTGTGCTCTTATTAATATTTTGCATAGCACTAAATGTAAATTTCGTTGCTTCCTTAAAGACTTCCAACGATAATTCACTACTATCATACTTTTTTAATGTGGCGTATAAATCAGAGTCAATCAGCTTTAATGTATCAGGGTCATCTTTGTAAAGAGCAATTTTTGAATTAAGAAGATCTATTGCTGAGTCTTGTTCTGCTTTTCTTCGCTTATTTTCCAATTCAATAAGTTTTTCCTGCTTTTCCAATTCAATAGTGTTTCCCCCCACTATTCTAATTTTTTCTAACTCAAATTTTAATTGATCAATTTTATTTTGGCGTTCTTGTAACTCTTTTTGATGTTCAATTGTTGAAATCGCAGCTTCTTTCTCTACCTCCCTCTTCGCTTTTGCATTTATACTCTCGGCTTCAAATTTTTTTAATTCCACCTCTGCTAAACCAATTGCTATTGCAATATTCTCATATTTTTTCTTAGCTTCCTTATTCATCATATCAAAGGTTATATTTTGAACCTCAACGATTGTGAATGACAGCGAATCAGTTGAATTATTCAATTCCATTATAGCCAAACTAAGTTCTTCGTACCCTTTACTATCAAAGCTTTCTATATATTCAGATGTTTTACTTTTTATAAAATTGTCTAATGGTTTTTGAATTGCTATTTTTAGATTTTCAATTTCTTCATCACCATTTTTGATAATTAAAGCAAATGAAGATGAATTTATAGCTTTGACTTTAATTCTTAAAGAAAGTAGGACACTATAGTAAAACCTATTTTCAGTTTTGTAATCATTCAAACTAAACTGTAAGGTTTTTGGTGTCATATCCACGGAAACAACTCTGTCATATTCCCTTCGATTGAGACCAAAAAAAGTCCAACCTAAATTTACTATTTGGTTCTTAGAATTTTCAACTTTCATCACCTCACTTTTAAAGAGATAGACAAGCCTGTTTTCCTGACTATTTGGTAACCTAAGAAAACTTTCAGGCTCGTAATAAGTAAGTAACTTAAGGCTTTTGTCGTAGTAGTCGCTGTTGTATGCCGCCATAGTGCTTTATATTATAAAATTAGACCATCGGTTGACAATAGAAGGTACTTTCTTATCACGATGCAACAAACTTTCTAATTGCTAAACAAATATAGTTATAATGGTAGTTTGCTGCAAATTCAATTGTTTTTGTTTTAATTTGGTAATTGTCCATGTGCATAGTTACTAGTTAAGAGATACAACACTGTCGAAATAAACAGCACTACCCACAAAGGGGAGTGCTTTTAGCTGGATCAGATCGTTAGTTGCTACAAGCTACATGAAAGAAAAGCGTGGGCGTAACCTACGCTTATGTGAAGACATACATTTCTATTTTGTTTATTTTCTTGACTGATTATTTACAATATTAATTCGTGTGGTTATTCCTATTTTAAACTTTGACAATGCTCCTTTTGAATCGTCACTTTTGTCAACATTAAATGTATCTGCAAAATCAAATGTTAGGCCAGCAACTGGATTAAAAGCATTTTGGTTTTTCAAGAAATAAACTCCAAATCCCAGTTTTGTTTTTGGAGCATTTATTTTTGAAATATCTGTCCGACTATATGCCAAAAAAGCAACATTTTCTAATTTATGAGGAACAAAATAGAGGTCGATGTTCAATGGATATACTGTAGTCTCTTTATACGAACCAGTATAAACTGTCTTTTTTGTAACAACTTTTCTTGTAGTTCCTGAAATACTATCTGCAACAATTTTAGTGTCTTCTTGTGTGCTTTCATTTAAATCATCGAAGTTGTTCGTAGTCTTTATACCAATTGTAGCACCTGCTAAGATTGTGTTATTTAATATTCTAGCATTCCAATAATTCAAGCCAACATTGATTTCTGTTCCTGTAAAATTTGTCTTCTCAATTTGTTTTGAAAATACAGAATCAGGTTGAAATAATTTGAAAGAAGAACCTTTGAATCCTCCAGTCGCAATTAGCCATAAATCGGAAGCAGGTTTAGTATTATTGTCAAGAATGTCCTGAATTTCTTGTGCTGTCTTTTTCCCAGCAAGCAGAGTTGTCCAGTCCGTTTTATTCTTAAATAACCGAAAGCCTAAACGTAAGTTTGCTTCTCCACCAGAAACAACATCTCCACTAGAGAATAAGTTTGTTACACTATTTTTAATTTCACCAGAACCTGAGACACCAATAAAAAAATCAGTAAATTTTTCTGAATGAAAATAGCTGTAATGATTTAATTCTAATTTCTTGTCAGTAGTAGTAAACTTAATGACTCCTAAGTTAAACGAAACTTCTTCTACCTTAGGCTTATTCTCTGAAGAATCCATTTTGGTTTCTTTAAATCCGGGATTTAACTGTATGGCAGAAATACCCCTTGTGTCGGTAATAATGTTTTGTCCATAAGCAAAGCAGCTTACAAACATTAGAGAGAGTTTAATTATAAACTTCTTACAATGCAATTTCCTGATTGAACTGTCCATATCCGTTGCGATTAAATGGTTTATATAAATTAAAACTACCTTTTTCAACTCCATTCACTAATACTGTCATTTTTGAGTTAGTACCAGGGTTTCCAATAGCAATGATAATAATATCTAAGTCATTGTCACTGTTGATTGGAAAGTTGTTAAACTTACCAACCCACTCGCCATTTTTAAATGTAAAGTGCGTTTTGGGATTCAAATTCTTTTCTTCAAGAGAGCAAAATTCAAGTCGTCTTGAGATACTGTCAATTTTGATTTCAATGTTGATTGTTATCATATTTATTTCTGTTTAATTGGCTTATAACAATTTGGGAGGAATGGTGGTTGTTTTAGCCCTAAACTTTATTCGGAGAACAGAACTAACACCTTGTACAAATGTGTCTATGAAGTGGCCTGCTATCTTAAACCCCTCGCTAGCAGCTGCCATAATTGTCAATAAACACGAATTCTAAATTTTCTAGCAAACCCAAAATGGACTATCATTTTTTGATCATAATTAAAAGGTAAATTATGGTCCTTATACTTAAAGAACCATCTATTTGTATTACTAAGTGTCCCGATTAGACCGAAATTAAAAAGTAGCTCTAATATGTCTTCATGTTTTTTGTTCTGGTTTTTTAAATAAACAGATATTTGAGTGTCCTTATCAAATTCGCTTTTTATTTCGTCAAGACTAAAAATGCCTTTATTTAATTTGATTATTGATTGCGTGGCCTCTTGCCAAACTCCAAGATGACTTTGTATTTCGTCCCTAAACTCTTTGTAAAACCATTCAGAATAATCAATTTCAGCACTACGTACAGCTTGAAAGTTTATCCTTCCGTTATGTCTTAACCGACTACAATACTTCATAAACTTAACCAAATCTCTAGGTCGCTCAAATGTGCGATTGTAAATGAAGTCCCACAAGCTTCTTACTTTTTCAGGAAGTTGTGTATCGTCATTTACAGAAATACACTCCCAAGCAGAATTAGGATTTTTTACTTTTATTGATGCATTTATACGCGCATTTATTAGATCATAAATTGAGTAAGTTGATTTATATTCTTTAGTCCATTTAAGATTAATTATATAATCGTCAAGTTTATTAAGGTCATTATCTTCAAGATTGTTAAATATATCTGACCGAAGTGCAAGAACAGGTCTAAAATAAAGAAAATCTTTTAGATCAAGATAAGTGTTTTCTACGGCTCTAAACAAGGCTAATAGTAATAGATTGAGCCCTTTGTCATTTGAAGAGTATCCTTCATCGAGTTCATCAAATAATAAGTAATACTTACATTTTGTATTTATTGATTTAATAAATGTTGTTAAAATTTCTGTCGCTTTTTGGTAATGAACTGAAGTAATTATTTCACTCGAAGTATTTGAAGAATCCTCAATTCCAACCCATTTGGATAATACACTTACTTTATTTTCCCTACTCTCTAAACTTTTTAGAGTTTCAGTAAAACCGAGATCTGATGGAAAATTTATTATGATAAATTGTTTTAGATCTGTTATGCTTTCTGATGGGGTTGCCTGTTCATCACGTATTATTAGTTTGCAAACTTCTGTTAATATTAAAAAGGTCCAAATTGGAACAAACTGAGATTTATCTCCTAGAGAACGGTCTTTCAGTCCTCTTAAAGTTTGAATTGGGAAATTTTTTAAAGACAAGTATTTATAAGAACAATCATATTGGCTCGAAACTTCATTTGTCAACTGTTCAATTATTGCAGTCTTTCCTGTTCCTTTTCTACCAATGACATATCTATATTTACCATTTTTTAGATCGTCATATTCTGGAATTTTTAAAAAATATTTGCCAAGTTGTGTATCTCCCTTAGCTTCGTCAGGCCCCCAGTTTACAGCCCAAAAATTTTCTTGTATTTCTTCCATACTTAATTGAAATGTTTGTTAATAATAATTCTGTTAAAAGTAGCCATCACTCCACTACCCCACCCACTTCAATCTAATCTTAGTTTGCGCAATAAGAATACGCAGCAGTTTTAAACGAAAGCTAAAGTACCATTGCGGCATGCGGGGGTGTTCTATGTGTTCACTTATCATATTTAAAACAAACACCTGCTCCCCGTGTGCATGCTTTCAAACCACACAGGGGCAGGTGATGAGTGGATTTATTTTTTAGGTTGTTTGTTTTGCTGTACTCCGTTCAATAAATCACTGAAAATATGGCTAAGGCCAAAGGGTGTCTTTGGGTCCAGTGTATTTCCGTGGCAGGTAAAACAGGTGTTGGTGGCAGGTTGCCCGTTGATGTTGGCTGTAGGGGTAAGTTGGAAATCAGTTTCCATGGTGCTGTTGGCCAAACTGCTGGTGCCTATGGCTGCGCCCGGTGCTGTACTTCCCGATACGGTAGGGTTGTATACATTTCCGTTTGGTACAGCTCCATTCATTGTCCATGTGGAACCAATAAAGATGTAGTTTTTACGTACATCATTTCCCACCAGTTTATTAAGTACTGAATTGTTGATGGCTATCACTTCACTGTTGGCCGCTGCGGGTGATGAATCCTGCTGATTGGGTTGCACATCATAGGCACTTCCCCAAGGGAGTACACGAATGGTGTTGCTGGGTTGGATACTGTCGGTTGCTGCGGTAATCTCATTGCCCGAAAAGCTGGCATAACTCTGGTTGGCCTCAGCAATATTAGTGTTCTGTGCATTTTGGTTAAAGAGCCACTGTCCTGTGCTGTCGGGTGCCACTGTAACTGTTTTTCCGGTAGTGTCGATGTATTGGTAGCTGCTGTTTGGCGTGTTTGACCGGTGCTCAAAGGTTGACCAAATCATTTCAGGGTGACCGTTGGCACTGCCTACAATGTGCATACCAACCAGAGCCAGTGTAGCAAAGGTGTCACCAGTAAGTATCCACTCACTAGCACTTTTTTTATCGTACTTTGGAATAATAGCATCTATGGTAATGTAGTCGTTCTTGTTCATTGTCCCTTCTAATTTTACCCAAGAAGTTTTTAATTCCATGGCCAACAGGTTGGGGTTGCTTATGGAAATACTGTTTAGTTTGGCAAATGAATCAATTGAATTTATTTGTTGTTGTGTGGTAGGAAATCTTGTAACACTTTGGGGCGATTGAGCAGCCATATATAACATAGCTGCATACACATCATTCACCATGGTAATGTAGTACACCAGGTTACCGTTTCTGTCTAACAAAACATTGTCAGCGTTTGCTTGACCTTCTTCTGTTTCTATTTTCGCTATATTAACAAACGCTTTGATTTTAGAACCCTGCCCGTGAGGTATTAACTGACGCTCTCCGTTACTGGATGGTGTTACGGTATAAAATACCGGAGACTCCAGCGTGGTGCCATTGAGCGTATCAGAAGTAAGCCACAAAAACATTTGTTCTGACCAAGCATAAAAAGAACAATTGTTTTGGGGGTTAAACGATAGACTACTCGGTGCGAATACATGACCGTTTTCAGTTACTTTACCACCACTGAACCACGAGGCAAAAGTGACACTGTCAACACTACAGGTATTAATCACATCTTGTGGCAACTGTGTTTGCTGCAAAGGGATTGGATCTGCAGTATTGTTTTGGGTTGATTTACCCGGGCCGCAATTGTAAAAAACTACTGTGACCAAACATAATGTAAACAGGAAAATGGGAATTGATTTAATTTTCATAAGTGTTAGTTTTAATTTTTTAGTAAAACTAACTTGAATGAAGGGGTATGTGCAATAGGGGAAACCCTAAATATGCTTAGGGAAAACCCTAAATTTTTTTAAGGGTTTTCCCTAAGGGGTTAGCTAACATACTGTTCAGTTAGCACTGCTAATAATGTGTCAACAACCTCAGAACGATTCTCCGAAAGACACATAGAATCCGCTGTTGGGGTAATTGCCCAAAGCATAGTCAAATCGCAAATTGGTGTTTTCTTTTTTATCTACTTTAAAACGTATGCCTACACCATAGTTGTACCTGAGGTGTTGAAACATTAACACGTTTTGCGCAGAATACAACGCAGATAAACCGCCCAGTGTGGCCAACCCCAACCGGCCCACTACCGGCAACCTGAATTCGGTTTGCCAAGCACACAAATTATTGTCGCGGTACCTGCCGAAATAATATCCCCTTACCAACTTATCTCCTCCTAAAAAAGCATAGTCATAAAATGGAGGGGTTCCCACACTCCAATCGTTGATGAGTCGGTTGGCCCAGGTAAATTTGTTGTTCCAGGTTTTATAGTACCGTACATCCAAAGTAAACTCCCAGTAGTTGCTTTGCGACATGTTGTACGAGCTGTTGCCGTACACATACATACCACTGCTTGGGGTAAGCAATTTGTTGCGGGTATCTTTTAACACCGTACACCCCAAACCAAGTGTGGAAGAAGCGCCCAACTCCGGGTAGTTGATATTAACCGTGCTTGTATTAACACGCGAGTAGTTGATGTATTTAAAATTTAAGCCGCTGAATATTTTTTTTCCGGTTCTTTTAAGCACGGCTGTTTCTATAACAAAACGATTGCTGTTAAATACCAATTTATTGGCCTCGGGTGTAGCCGGGCCAATGCCATAATACAAATCAGGGAATTTTGAATAGTGAATAAGCCCTTTGGTAAACCATTTTTCGTGTTTGGAAAAATAATTCCAACCGGCTTCCAAAATCAATTGTTTGTTCCAGGTGTAGTTAAACTCCACCTCGGCATTGGAAGTTCGGGTAGCTGAATCGTTGTGAATATTAAAGGTAAATAAAGTAACCGCGCCCACGTATGTTCTGGTTTCAGGTGAATAACCAATGGTGGGCACAGGTAGTATTTTTAACGAGCGGGTGTGGCTGGTATCCTGAGAAAAAACAAAAGAGATGCAACACAAACAAATAAAGCTGAGTAAAACAACTTTATGCATGGTTCACGTTACTGTGTGCTGATTTCAGAAAATAGTTTTTACCAAAATACCAAAAAGCGGCTGATACCAGCAGAGACAAACCAAAAGATAGTATAAAGTTGTGACTGTCATATCCAGCGTTACCGAAAGAGGCATACAACACACACAAGGGAAGGTAGCCGACTACATTCATGAGCACATACTGTTTAAGCGGCATTTTGTTGTATCCGCACACCACACAAATACTTTCTGACAATACCGGAATACCGCGGGTAATTAAAATAGCCATAGCACCATACTTATGTAAAAAAGCATTGGCCCGTTCTTCTTTTTTTGCCTTTAACCCCATTGAGGTAAATTGGCCCAGGTAATAACCTATAAGTGATCCTATCAACAAGGCCGTAAAAGAAACCGATGCACCGGCCACTATGCCCAACACATAACCATTCATGTACATCACTATGCTGGACGGAACCGGCAATAAAATATCTGCGGTGAGAATCAGAAAACTTACTACTGCAAACCGCCATTGATAATGCTCCAGGTTCAAAAGCAAGGTAGTGAATTGTACTTCTAAACTATCGTAGGCAATAAACAGAATAATCACCAGCAGCAGTGAAACGGTAAAAGGGTACACTATACTTTTCATACAATTATTCTCAGTGAGGTTGTGTTAACTTTTATTTTTTGAGGTTTTGTCTTATCACCAACGCATTGTTATCTGGGTCACAAAAAAAGAAAAATAAATCAATGTATCCATCGTCTGATTTGTTTTCGATAATGTACTCCGGTTGTTCATGTGCTTTTCCAACGGGTTGCACTGCTACTTTCTCCTCCAGAAAATGGCGCAGGGTAGCGTGTATATCTTTCACTATAAAACTGGGCACTGTGCCGTTTTGCGCCATGACCGTGTAGGTTTGGTTGATGTCTTTGTATAAACCCAACGTAAATGCCCCCTCTGTTGAGGAAGGGGCATTCAGTTGCATGTATGATTCAGTGGCGTAATTACCACCTTTGTTAATGGTGTACTTACGGTCGGTTGTAAAGCCCAGTATTTTTTCATAAAAAGCCTGAGCACGCAGCATGTCGCTCACTGATATTTTTACCACCAGTTGTTGTGCTGAAAAAGTCATAGACTTAGTGTGAATTATTCTGTTACAACATACTCAAAACTTGGCCCGGCCACATACCCGGGATGGGCAGGATCAGGAATGGCTAACAATTTTAAGGCATACAATCTCAATGAAAACATGATACCCATGGCGGTGTTTATTTCTGCAGGCTGTCCGTTAAACGTAGTGTGCAGGCAGTTTAACAACGAGGTGTAGTTGTAATTAAAAAAGCGGCTGTTGATGTAGGCCTGTGAATCTTTGGGGTAATCGTCCATTTTAGGGTTGGGCCACATGTTGGGTATCTTATCCGGAGTAAACGGAATTTCAGGATCACCGAACGTGTACCCACCAGCCGGATTTTTTTGCAGGGTTTTGCCCACATAAATTTCCTGAAAGCGATAGTAGTGGGCCGGCTCGGTAGCATTGGCATCATCAGCGGGGTCAACAAACGGATCGGTGGTGGTTCCTTCGCCTTGGTCTATGATAATGTCAATAGCTTTAAAAGCGGTTGCTTCATCAACAATGTTAAACAACAAACTGGCCGGATAAAATTTTTCATACGTCATTTGTTTTTCTATACTACCGGTAAAAATAGTACCACCATTCTTTTTTGCTGCTTCTTCTAAGGAGTGAATGGTGTTTTTTATCTGTGTATAAAATTGCCCGATGGTTGTGCCTTCTTCTGTGGCATTGGAAGCTTTAATAATAATGGGACTTTCAGGTTCTTCAATAACCATAAACACATCGTGTACCAGCTCTTTTGAAAACTTTTGCAGCGGCACAATTAATCCCGACTCTACACTGCCGGGTAGCGTGCCCGGGTAACGCGGAATAAAGCCAGGTTTGTTCAACACCGGACTGCCACCAATGGCATTAAGTATATTACAGGCTATAGAGAGGTGCAACATTTCTTCACCCAATACAGAGCCGATTAATTCAGAGATTTGATCGTTGCCTGTGTTGAATAAAGTAAAGTTTGCTGTAAGGTAAGTGGGGATGGTAGCGTGCTCCAGCTCAATGGCCGTTTGCAAAGCGCTTTTAAGGTCATCCAGTGTTTCTATTGTTTTACTTTTAAGAAATATCATACGTTAAATTTTAATGGTTAAGATGTGGTTACTTTTGGTCAATTACTTTTTGTAGGTAAGCTAAAATCACTTTCTTTTTATAGGCAGAAAGATCTCGGGTAGCGGGCATGTAGTTGGAATCGTAAACATCTTTGCTAAATACCAGTTTCAGAATCTCTGCATTGCTGTCTACCACATTTTTATCGGCCAGGTTAAATATACCTTTCGACATAAGCGGATACAGGTTGGCATATTGCTGCATAATGGGTTGTATAAAATTTTCCCAGTCTGGCTCAATTGCTAATGCAGGAGCTCCGTAAAACAATGCAGGTGGTCCTGAAAAAATAAGTATGCTGATGAAGTTGCTTTGATTGCACTGAGCAGAATAATTCTGGCTACTCAGGTTGTAGGATAATCCGTAAAGCTGCCCATCAATGTAACCTCTTGGATTTCCGGGATCAGCGGCTGTAAAGGAGTATTTGGCTCTGCCTGTATCTGTACAGGATATAGTTACTGTTCCATTGTTGGCAAAACTTGATATGGGTGGTGTACCTATAACGGGCCATGTGGGATTAGGTGGGGTGTTTAACATGGTCTGCGTTGCATCTTGTAGGATGATATCCTGGCTGTATAGTTTCCCTAAGTTGGTTACATAAAAGTCAACCTCACAGTTATCATCAGGGTTTAAGCGGAACACAAATTTATCTGCCCGAACATACAGCGCACTTTCTTGCATTACGGGGTTGTAAGTGGTGGTATTTTGAAGTGTAAATACATCGTTGGGTGTAGTAACTGCACTTACAACTGCCAAGGGGTTTTGAAGTGCTGCACTCAACTGTTCATCGGAAAGTGGAAAGGTGCATATACCTGAAGTGCCCATATACCAATCAGGTGCGGCATAATTTATATTACCCAAAATGGTGAAACCACTGCTTGTAGCAATGGCCAATTGTAAATCTCTGTTCTCCTGAACCGCGCCAC
>JAGPCK010000001.1:170395-177374 GCA_018058135.1 Bacteroidia bacterium
AAGGTGCATATACCTGAAGTGCCCATATACCAATCAGGTGCGGCATAATTTATATTACCCAAAATGGTGAAACCACTGCTTGTAGCAATGGCCAATTGTAAATCTCTGTTCTCCTGAACCGCGCCACCTGTAGTAAACTGCGGGGTGTTCGAAAAATCAAGTACTACTTGTTTCAGTTGCTCATCAACCAAAGCTGTGGCATAGTATAAAAAAGGTGGCTGATAGTTTGGTGTTCCCGGCATTGGGTTGGGAAATAACTGTCTGCCCAGAACAAAATGTTTAGGTTCATCAGCTAAGTACGGACCTATAGCTCCTGCAATTCTGCCAAGCGTAAATTGCGGAGAGGTGTTGTCGCCATTATAACGGTCAACAGTAAACTGAATGGACAGTTGATCGGGGCTTACGCTTTTTAATTCGTTCAGGTAACGCGAATTGGAAAATCCATCGTTCCAGGTAATGTTTTTGATAACGGATTGATACAAGGCGGCAGCTGCACCATCGGCTACCTGATCTACCGACCTGCTGAACCAGAGGTTGGTAAACGGTGCTACTTCATAATCTCCCCTCATCATGTTGGTGCCGTCAAGCCCCACAATTCTTACTATCAACCCCCAAAGCTCTGATACCGATTGTTGCTGCGAATCGAGGTCAACAATTTTACCCGCAGTACGTGCTTCGGTATCCATAAGCGACATACCGATAACGGGATCAAGCAACGGGTCATTAGTACTTGTACCATCCTGGTAGGTAACGCTGGTTATTTTACAACCAATAAAACGCCAGTTGCCCGTACCATCTGGGTTCCACCAACCGTTGGGGTCAGTAGCTGAGGAGTAATCCTGAAATGCAGGCTCAAAGGTGGCGTTGTTAAAATGAGTGGGGTCATTGTTAACGGTAGAAGGGTCGGCCTGAAACTGACCGGAAAAAGTCAATCGGGGAGAATTTAAGTAGGACATATTTTTTAGTTGTTAGGTGAGGAATGTTTAGTTATAAGTTTTTTCTGTGTTGAGTGGAAGTACTGCATAGACCTAAAGTGTTGCCTTTATATCATTTTGAGTAAACCAATTAGTATAAACATAGAGTAATTTTACACTTGCTTACTTTAGTTTTTTGCGTCTCATGTGCTTATGAAAAATTTTAGTAAAGCTACCTTGAAAGAAAGTGCATTTGCAATAGGGGAAACCCTAAATATGCTTAGGGTTTTCCCTAAATATTTTTAAGGGTTTACCCTATGGTGTTGGTAAGGGGCAAATAAAAAAGCCCCGCTAATCAGCGGGGCTGCTTAAATGAGTAGGTGAGCGCCATGTGCCCACCTGCAACAGTTACCTGCTTATTGCTTTTTAACTGCGCAGGTTGAAATACCAAATATGGCGTAGAGGGGGCAAAAACCGATAATGCTGGTAAACGTAAAAACTCCGGCTAACACCAGCAGTATAATGCCTAATACACCATCAACAGTATTGGTGAGGTAAAGTGTAACCATAATTGCCGAGATAATTAGTCTGATAATTTTGTCGGTGGAAGACATGTTCTTTTTCATGTGAAATTACTTTTAAGTGTTTAAATAATTGATGATAATTACCACTTAAGAAACTATGGCAACGCACAACATGCACATGAGTACAAACTTGTAAATTGTATTTATTTTCTTCATTGGCAGAACAAAGATGGGGCTACACTAATTTGTGTGCAGTAACTAAAGTCACAGCCCTTAAAATAACTCAATACTATCGTGGTTTTGCTTGAGCAGGTGTTGTTTTTCGAGTTTTTTAATTATCCTGCTCACTACCTCTCTGGCCGTGCCCAGGTCGTTTGCAATTTCTTTGTGTGCTATTTTAACGGGGTTTTTTCCGGTTACCTTTACTTTTTCAGTAAGGTAATCGAGTAATCTTTTGTCCAATTTATAATAGAGCATTTGGTGAATGGTATCCACCAGTTCAGCGTACCTTAAATCATATTGCCGGTAGAATAGCATATTAATGGCCGGCAACTCCGTTACCCATTTGGCAATACGGTCAGAAGGAATAAGTAAGACTGTGCTTTCCTCTTCCGTAATAGCAAATATTTTGCTCTTGTCATTGTTGATGCAGGAGGAGAAAGACATGATACAACTTTGTTCGGGTTGAATGTAGTAAAGTAACAGTTCCTTGTCTTCAAATTGGGTGTACACTTTTACCAGTCCGTTTAAAACGATGGGGATGTATTTTACATATTGTCCTTCACGTATCAATTCTGTACCTGGCGGGAAACTTTTAATCTCCGAAACGGCCAGCAATTGTGTAATCAGGTCTTTGCCTAAATAGCTGAACTTTGATTCTATAGCGTAAATGTCTGTCATGGTTGTGCGGCTAAATTTGGGTGAACAAAAATACGCACATCCTCCTGTTTTGGATGGGACTAAACACAAATTTACTTCTTCAGCTGTTTCGTTCACGGTTTGAGCAGCCGACTGATTATATGCCGCATGTCATTACAACCTGAACAACAGGGCTGCAATAATACGGCTCTCCGATTTTACCAGGTGGGGCCGCCAGTCAGGGTCTAAGGTTGCAGTTGTATAACCTGTAGGGGAAGTAACCCCACCTCTTCCGGCAAAATAAGGGACACTGGATTCTCGATGGACAAACTCTAACCTTAAAGTAATGCTTTGATTGGGCATAAAATCGAAGTTTGCTGAGCAATCCCAACCGTAGAAGTTGTCACCGGGGTTGGCACTAAACGGAAAGGCACCTTCCGTTTGTGTAAGGTTATTGGGGTTGGGCAGCGGACTTGCCTGCCCGGTAGGATACAGCACTAAGTAGCGGCCCGGGTTAGTCATCACTCCACCACCCAGCGTAATGGCACACGTGTTTTGGGCGAACCATATTCTGTTGTAGAACATGGTACTGAGAAAGTATTGTGCAGGACCTTGTAAACTGTCACCGTTTTTAAATCCGTTTACACCTCCTCCTTTTTCATACCCAATATCTCCTGTAAGCGAGAAGGCTGCCTTGGTTATGCCTTTTGATTTGGGCCTGTGGTAATAACGTACCAGTAAGCTGTTATCGGAGTGAAATCTTTTTCTATCGGGCAAACCTGCTGCATCAGTACCATAGTAGTTGTTGGTTAATACCTTTACATTGTTGTTGGGAGCCCACGTGATGTTGCCACCCAAACCCGGCATGGAATTGAATTTACCATAACTCTGCCAGCCGTTAATAATCCAGGCTTCTATTTTTAAATGTTTGGTTGGAAAAACCTGAAAACGGATGCCATTAAAAAACCACGGTGTATTATCAGAAGTAAAAGAAGCCTGATACTCCCAGTTCTCTGCTTGATAAAAAGAGTTGAGACCGATGTACGACATAAACAGACCGGCATCTATGTTGATACCGTTCCATTTATTGAAATGATACCCGGCATAGGCTTCACTCAAATACCGGTACACCTCAGCTAGTTGGTACTGCCCTCGGTAGGAGCTAAAATCATTGCGCGGTATTACCTGAGAGCGGGTGCCAAACTGTGACATCACTCTGGCTCTTGCTCCTTTGTAACTGAAATCACCGCCTACATGTAAAGCTGAAAGTTGAACTTCATTATTGCGCGCCAAAGCTGTTGAGCCCACAACAGTATTATCCTTGGGGCGGTGAAATGAATAGGTATAATTTATATCCAGCAAAATACTCGGGGTAAAATATTTCATGTCTTTCCAGATATTTTCTGTTCTGCGGTCACACCCGTTCTGCCAGCTCATATCAATTCCTTCAAAGGGTTCACGTAATGCCGCCTGCGATTTTTCTTGCTCTACAAGGGAAGTATCTACGGGTATCAAACTGTGTTTTAAAAGACTGTCCAGTATTTCTTTTTTAATCTGCTCCACAATAGCTTGTTTTTCTTGTGTGGTTAATGATTGGGCGTTTAGTCCTGTGCTGATGAGCATGGCAGTTATAGCCAAAATTATTTTCATACTCTGTATTAAAATGCGGTGTTTCAAAAATGGTGAAGCAGGTACATTGCTGCGAAGGTTTTCCTTGTGCTTTTTCATTCTGCTGAATTTGAAGGCACAAAATTGAGACTAAAGTTATCAGTAGAATGTAAAACTACTTAGTGCCGGTATAAAGAAGACATAAAGAATACACTACACAAAACGGTATCCTACACCGCTTTCTGTAATAATGTGTTTGGGTGAATCGGGGTTGATTTCAATCTTCTTACGCAGTGTGCCCACAAACACCCGCAGGTACTGTGTTTCCGTTTGTGAAGCCGGGCCCCATAGTTCTTTGAGAATATAACGGTGTGTTAAAACCCTGCCTTCATTTTTTGCAAAAAGCACAAGCAGGTTAAACTCCGTTGCCGTTAGCTTTAACGGTTCATTGTTTTTAGTTACCCATCGTGCCGCCACATCTATTTCCAGGTCTCCGCACACCATTTTGTTTTGGTAGTTGGGCAGTTGATTTCTGCGGATTGCTGAACGAATACGGGCCAGCAATTCGGCACTCCTGAATGGCTTGGTAAGGTAATCTGTTGCTCCGTTATCTAATGCTGAGACTATATCCTGCTCACTATTCTGTACGGATAAGATGATGATAGATTTATTGTACCAGCTGCGCAACTCTTTCAATACTTCATGCCCGTTCTTATCAGGTAATCCTATATCCAACAGAATAAGCTCGGGCGGATGATTAGCGGCCATAACAATTCCCTCTTTGCCCGTTTCTGCCTGCCACACTTTATAGTCATTACTCTCCAGAGTTATTTTTAACAACTTCTGTATTGGTGATTCATCATCAATAACTAAAATTTCCGCCTTATTCATTTTTGAGATTATGGGGATAAGCTGTTTCAGAAGGAATCTTTATGGTAAAGGTAAGTCCACATTCCGGGTTATTTTCTACTGCCACTGCACCTCTGTGCGCTTCAGTGAAACCTTTTACTATAGACAACCCCAAACCGCTTCCTCCCGTTTTGGTATGTGGTAAACGGTAAAACTTGTCAAAAATAAACTGAATTTCCCTTTCCGGAATTCCTTTGCCGTTATCAGAAACACATATGATGCAGCATCCTGATTGTTGAGTAACATCAATCTGAATTGTAGCATCCGGTGGGGTGTAATTGATGGAGTTATGTATAAGGTTGAGTAATACTTGCTCCATTAACCCTCTGTCATATTTGAATAAAGGCAATTGTTCATCCTGTTTAAAACGAATCGTTTGGGTACAGGTGGAAAGTTGCTGAATAACTGAATTCACTAATTCATTTGTATCACACCAATCAAAATTAGGTTGAAGCATACCGGTTTCAAGTCTGCTCATATTCAACAGGTTTTCAACCTCTCTGTTCAACCTTATGCCTGCTATGTCAATCTGGTTCAATAACTCATTCTGATTAGCTGCCGTCAGTTGTTCTTTATTCTCCTTTAATGCATCTACCGCCCCTATGATGGTGGCTATAGGAGTGCGCAACTCATGTGAAAGCGAATTGAGCAAAGTGTTATATAGTTTTATCGCTTTCTCCTTCTCTTCTTTATCTCTGGCCTTTTTTTCCTCTTTACGAATTTTGAATGAGAGTACTGTATTCACCATTGCGATAAAGAAGTACAGCAGAAACATCAGCAGGTCTTCTGCATTATCAATATGAAACGTGAACAAAGGTGGGATAAAGAAAAAATTCCAGACCAGTGCACTCAAAACTGCTGCAAGTAAAACCGGCAGTATATCTAAAACCATTGCCAATATGGAAACAGACATTAACAACACCAACGCAACAATCTTATAGTTGATGAGTGAGGCATTAAAATAACAGGAGGCCGCAATTACCGTAACAATAGCAACGCTAATCAGGTATTGAGTTGAACGGTTAAATTTTCTTAAATCAAGCAGCGTCAATTGGTCAGCTTTTTCAGTTGACAAAAGTACTTATTCAGATATAAAGATTTTATAAAAATGGGGAGGCAAATGTTTGCACTCCCCAACAATAACTGCTGTGGCCACACAAAAGTAATTTACTTCACCACCACCCGCTCCACGTGCCACACCTGCCCGCTTTGGATGGTAAGGAAATATACTCCTTTGCTCAATTGTTTAGTGGATACTTCAATAACATCGGCTATGGCTTTACCGTCATACACCTTTGAAATCAGCCTGCCCTGCACATCGGTAAGTTTTACCCGAATCCAATCCTGCGGGTTGAAGTTTTGCAAACGCAAATTAAACTGAGTGTCGGAAGGATTAGGGTAAATGCTCACTTTCCATTGCACCGGATCTTGTACATTGATTACAGCAGTGTTGGTGTGCTTAATAAACCAAACCTTGTATATGTCGGCATTCGCAGTACTTTGTGTACCATCATTTATCCAGAATATATTTTTGGCACTGCTGTTAATTCCGCCTACAATGTATCCCGCTAAAACGGAATCTCCCTGAATACTGTTCATCTTTACTACTTCATTGTCGTAATGTGCTATTCCGTCACTTAGTATCAACTCTGCACCGGCACCCACATAACCGGGCATCTGTTGCTTTAAAAGATGTTCACTCCTGTTTCCGCTGGCGTCACGTTTTACGTAGCTGATCGTTTTTACAAAAGGAACACTGTCATTACGTATCACGTTACCACTATCGTTTGCATAATATTGGCTTATACCTCCGAAGAACAGGGTGTACATGCTATTGGCTGAGGAATCATACATGGGTAAATAAGCTGAATGGTATTGGCTGAGGTACTGATTAAAGCCGTTGTTTACTGAATGTCCGTTGCTGTTGAGCGATACGGTATTGAGCCAGGGCAAATCTACTCTATATTGAAACACACCTGTCCAAACGGTGTAATCAGGCGCTCCGTTTACTGTGAAACCCGGAGTCATGTTATAATCTCTGCGGTGCAGGTTAACGGAATCCGTAACTGCTGAATAGTTTTTAATGGTTAAGTTGGTACCATCATCGTCAATAGTAAATTTACGGATTTGGTTGGTGTATGCTTGTGTAAATGTAGGATTACCCAT